>CAMLNE010000111.1 GCA_946481265.1 uncultured Panacagrimonas sp.
CGGCCTGGCCGGTTCGATTCAAATCGCGCAAGCCGCTGCGCGATGCGGTCGTGGGTGGGTCAGCCGCGCAGCTGCTTGAGCGCCTGTATCGCGGACTGCCCGCGCAGCGCGGGGATGCTGCCCAGCATGCAGAGCGGTTCGATGGCACGTGCCGCCTCCACCATGCCCATGTCCGCGGGCTCCCAGCCGAACTGCTCCAGCAGTTCGCCCACGATCTTCTTGGCCGGCGCATCGTTGCCGCAGATGAACATCGTCGGCGGTCCACCGGGCAGCTGCGGATCGACCATCAGCGGCCGGGCCACCGAGTTGAAGGCCTTGACGAAGCGCGCCACCGAGAACTCCTTCTGCAGGCGCTCCATCAGCGAGTCCTCCAGCGAGGTGAAGAAGCGCAGCACGCCGTTCACCGGCGGCTGGTCGGCGATCGGATTGCAGGCGTCGATCACGGTCTTGCCGACGAGATTGGATGTCCCCGCCAGACGCAGGGCGCGCGCCGCGACCGAACCCTTCACCGCCAGCACCAGCACGTCGCCGAACGCCGCCGCGTCGGCGAAGCTGCCGGCGCTGCTGCGCGGATGGGCCTTGAGCCAGTCGCGCAGCTTGTCCGGGTCACGCGTGCCGAGCAGCACCTCGTGGCCTTTCTTGAGGAAACCTGCTGCGAGCGTTCGGGCCACCTCGCCCGATCCCAGCACTCCGATCCTCACGACTCGATCCTCCTCATCGGAACGGTGGTCACGATACCGCATCGCAGCAGTCACCTGATTCGCGATTCACGGGGTGCGCACCAAGCGGCGAGGATTTTGCTCGCCCGTATACTCGGCGGTTCCGCATCCCGCGGAACACATCCAGGAAAGACCCATCTAGAGACATGAGGACGATTAGAGAAGGACGATGGCCGCTTTCGCTCGCCGCCTTGCTGGCCGCGAGCCTGAGCGCATGTGGTGGCGGTGGTGGTGGTGGCGGCAATGGCGGCGGCGACGGTGACGGAGCTCCGGCATCGGGCGCGCTGACAGGCGTCTTCGTCGACGCACCGGTCGCAGGCCTGAGCTACACCTGCGGCGACGACACCGGCACGACCACCGCGAACGGTGAATTCCGGTACGACTCCGGCGACACCTGCACCTTCAGCGCCGGCGCGATCTCGCTGGGCGATGTGCTGGCGCAGGCCACGATCACCCCGCGCGAGGTCGCCGCGGCGATCGCGCAGCAGGCCCCCCAGGGCAGCGCGCAGTCGCTCGAGGTGATCACCCAGAACCTCTTCCAGCTGCTGCAGTCGCTGGATACCGACGGCGATACGAGCAACGGCATCTCGCTGCCCGCGAACATCGCCAACGTCCAGTTCGACGCGAACCTGACCAACGCCGTGACGCTGCTCAACCGCACGCCGGAGGCCTTCCAGGCCCAGGTCGGAGCGGTCGTGACGACGGTGATCGAGCAGATCGACGTGCCGCTGCAGGTCGTGAGCGTCGACGCCGCGATCGAGCACGCGGCCGAGCAGTCGCGTGCGCTGCTGTCGGGTACGTGGAACGTCGGTGTCCAGGGCACCGACCCGCTGGCCGTGGCCATCACCTTCTTCCCCAACGGCACCTATCTGTTCGGTGGCAAGAGCGATGACGAGGTCTGCGTCGAGGACGTGGGCGGGATGAACGTGGACGAGGGCGGCAACGGTTCCGAGTTCGGTCGCTACACCTTCGATCCGCTCAGCGGCGAGCTGACCACCGAGGTCATCAGCGACTCGACCGGCAGCTGCGGCTTCAGCGATTACGACGGCGACAACGCGCGTGCGACGCTCCAGGTGGTCGGCGAGCGCCTGCGCCTGCACACGTACAACACCGAGAGCGCCGAGGACTGCCTGGACGAAGGTGGCGCCGACGCCACCGACCTCGCCGGTGAGCGCGTGTGCCGTTACGAGCTGACGCGTGCGCTGGGCACGGCCGCGCCGGGCACGGTGCTGGGCTCGACCCGCGGCCTCGAGGGCAGCTACGTGCTGGAGTCAGACCTGCCGCTGGGGATCGCCTCGGTGCTGACCATCGAGCAGACCGGCAGCAACGCATATCGCTACCTGCTGACCGAGAGCTACGGCAACAACAACGCTCCGGACGAGGAAGGCGCCACCGACGGCATCGCGATCGGCACGTTTACCGTGGGCCAGGGCAACGTGGTCACGATCAATGAGACGTACAACTCGATCGGCGGCGACGGCGGCCTGGGCGCGCAGCCTGCGGGACTTCAGCTGAGCCTGGATTCGAACCGGAATCTTGTATTCGAGGACGAGGACAGCGAGTTCTTCGTGCGCCTGCCGCTGAGCCCGCGCATCGCGCAGTCGCAGATCGTCGGGACGTTCTTCCCGCGCGAGCCCGAGCAGGGCGGCCTCGACACGCAGGACACCGAGCCGTTCCCCGCGTTCCTGTCGATCTTCGAGGACGGCGAGTACCTGCTCGGCACGTACGAGGACGACGCGGACTGCCAGGCCGACAGCAATCCGGGGACGACCAGGACCGACTGCAACGGCCTGGAGTACGGTCGCTTCGAGCTCGACACGCTCACCGGCGAGCTGCACCTGCGCACGGATCGCAGCGGCGACGATCCGCGCTACGCCGACACCAACGGCATCGGCGGCCTGGTCGACGACGGTAACGCGCAGACCTCCGACCGCTTCTTCCTGCGCCCGCTGGGCACCGACGGCGAGATCCTGATGATCGGCTACCGGCCGGTGGACATCGCCGACGACGAGGCCGACGTGCTGTACGAGCTGGCGGACGTGAACACGGTGGCACAGGCCACGGCGTTCGCCGCCGCCGACCCGGACGCGCGCTTCTTCCTGGTGCTGCGTCCGGTGGTGTCGACGTCGGGCAGCCTGGAAGGCGCCTGGCGCCTGACGTCAGTCGAGCCGTCGAGCCCGGCTCTCGTGCGCGAGGACGGGAAGGTCGCACCGTTCGTGCTGGTGTTCCAGAACGCCAACGAGTACTTCCTGAGCCAGACCAGCGCCGCGGTCACGTTCGACGGCATCGAGTTCGGCAACTACGAGCTGCGCGAGAACGGCACGCGCCTGTGCGTCACGGGCACCACCGTCGACACGCTGCCCGATTCGGGCCTGGCGCCGTCGTCGCAGGCGGAAGGCGCGCCGTCCGGGTGCGTGGACTACTTCGGTCTTTCGATCGACGGTGACACCGCGACCGTGACGACGCTCGACGCCGAGCCGGTCACGCTGGGCTTCACGCGCATCAGCAAGCCGTCGCTGCCGGCCACGCCGTAAGCGATCCGCACCGCTGCAACGAAGAAGGGCCGGAGCGATCCGGCCCTTCCTTTTTGCGCCACGCGCTGCGTGACGATCAGCCCTTGGCGCGCGACTCCAGCGCCGCCACCGCCGGCAGTTCCTTGCCCTCGAGGAATTCGAGGAAGGCGCCGCCCGCGGTCGAGATGTAATCGACGTCGTCCGCGATGCCGAACTTGCCGATCGCCGCCACGGTGTCGCCGCCTCCGGCGATCGACATCGCGCCGGACCTGGCGATCGCCTCGGACAGCAATTTCGTGCCGCTGGAGAAGGCCTCGAACTCGAACACGCCGATGGGCCCGTTCCAGACGATCGTCCCGGCCTTCTCCATCAGCCCGGCGAATTGCCGGGCCGTGTTCGGCCCGATGTCCAGGATCAGGTCGTCCGGGCCGACATCGCGGGCCGCCTTGATCGTGCCCCTGGCATCCGGCGTCTTCGGGAACTCGGTGGCCACCACCACGTCGCCGGGAATCGGTACCGAGGCGCCGCGCGCCGACATCTTCTCGATGATGCGCTTGGCTTCGGGCACGAGGTCCGGCTCGGCCAGCGATTTGCCGATCGGCAGGCCCGCGGCCAGCAGGAAGGTGTTGGCGATGCCGCCGCCGACCACCAGCTGATCGACCTTGTCTGCCAGCGCGTCGAGGATGGTGAGCTTGGTCGACACCTTGGCGCCGCCGACGATGGCCACCAGCGGCCGCGCCGGTGCGAGCAGCGCCTTGCCGAGCGCCTCGAGCTCGGCCGCCACCAGGGGGCCAGCGCAGGCCACCGGCGCCTTGAGCGCCAGCGCGTGGGTGGTCGCCTCGGCGCGGTGCGCGGTGCCGAAGGCATCGTTGGCGTAGACGTCGCAGAGCCTGGCCATCTTCGCGGCCAGCTCCTCGCTGTTCTTCTTCTCGCCCTTGTTGCCGCGGCAGTTCTCCAGCAGCACCACCTGGCCGCGCTTCACGGTGAAGCCGCCGTCGACCCAGTCCCGGATCAGCTCGACGTCCTGGCCGAGCAGTTCGCCCATGCGCAGCGCGATGGGCGCCAGCGAATCGGCAGGCTGGAGCGCGCCTTCGGTCGGACGCCCCAGGTGCGAGGTCACCATCACCGCCGCACCCTTGTCCAGGGCCAGCCGGATGCCGGGGATCGAGGCCCGGATCCGCGTGTCGTCGGTGATCCGCCCCGCGTCGTCCTGCGGCACGTTGAGGTCGGCGCGAATGAAGACGCGCTTGTTGTCCAGATCGAGGTCGGCGAGGCGGAGGAAGTTCATGCGGGAAGCTCCGGAAATCGGGATCGGGAATCGGAGAATCGGAGAATCGGAGAATCGGAGAAGTGCAGGATCGGAAATGAAAAAGGGGAACCAGAAATCGTTTTCGCGATTCCCGATTCCCCTGGCCGAATCCGCGGCCTACCTGCCGGCGATGACGCGCACCATCTCCAGGCACTTGTTGGAGTAGCCCCACTCGTTGTCGTACCAGGCGACGAGCTTGACGAAGGTCTTGTCGAGCGCGATGCCGGCGTCGGCGTCGAAGATGGAGGTACGGGCGTCGCCGCGGAAATCGGTGGCCACCACCTTGTCCTCGGTGTAGCCGAGCACGCCCTTGAGCGCGCCTTCACTCTGCGCCTTCATCTCGGCCTTGATCTCGTCGTAGCTGGCCTCGCGCTCGAGTTCGGCAGTCAGGTCGACCACCGAGACATCGGAGGTCGGCACGCGGAAGGACATGCCGGTGAGCTTCTTGTTGAGCTCGGGGATCACCACGCCGACCGCCTTGGCCGCACCGGTGCTGGACGGGATGATGTTTTCCAGGATGCCGCGGCCACCGCGCCAGTCCTTGTTGCTCGGTCCGTCGACCGTCTTCTGCGTCGCGGTGGCGGCATGCACCGTCGTCATCAGGCCACGCTTGATGCCCCACTTGTCGTGGATGACCTTGGCCAGCGGCGCGAGGCAGTTGGTCGTGCACGAGGCGTTGGAGACGATCGCCTGTCCGGCATAGGTCTTGTCGTTGACCCCGTACACGAACATCGGGGTGTCGTCCTTCGACGGCGCCGACAGCAGCACCTTCTTGGCGCCGGCGTCCAGATGCTTCTGCGCGGTGGTCTTGTCGAGGAACAGCCCGGTGGACTCGAGCACCACCTCGGCACCGATATCGCCCCACTTGAGGTTGGCCGGGTCGCGTTCCTGCGTCAGGCGGATCTTCTTGCCGTTGACCAGCAGCACACCGCCCTCGACCGAAACCTGGCCCTTGAAACGGCCGTGCACCGAGTCGTACTGCAGCATGTAGGCGAGATAGTCCGGCTCGAGCAGGTCATTGATGCCGACGATCTCGATGTCGCCGAAGTTCTGAACGGCGGCGCGCAGCACGTTGCGCCCGATGCGGCCGAAACCATTGATGCCAACCTTGACTGCCATTTTCTCGATCCTCGTCAGAAACGACGCGCACCGCGCGCCAGGAATAAGGGGTTCAGCCGGCCAGGCCCTGCACCGTGGCCATCACGTTCTCCACGGTCAGCCCGAAGTGCTTGAACAGGGCCGACGCGGGCGCGGATTCGCCGAAGGTGTCCACGCCCATGGCAACGCCCTGCTCGCCCACCAGCGGCAACCACCAGTGCGTGACGCCGGCTTCCACCGACACGCGCCGCGTGATGCGGCGGGGCAGCACCGATTCGCGATAGGCCGCGTCCTGCTTGAGGAAGCGCTCCGCGCAGGGCATCGACACCACGCGCACCGCGGCGCCGGACTGGTTGAGTCGCGATGCCGCCTCCACCGCCAGCCCGACTTCCGAGCCGGTGGCGATGATCAGCGCCTGCGCTTCGCTGGCGGGCTCCAGCAGCACGTAGCCGCCGCGCAGCGCATCGGTGCTGTGATTGGCCGGATGCACCTGCGGCGCCAGGTTCTGCCGCGACAGCGCGAGCACCGAGGGCCCGTCGCGACGCTCGATGGCGGCACGCCAGGCGATGGCCGTCTCGAAGGCGTCACCGGGACGCCAGGTCTCCATGTACGGAAGCAGGCGCAGGGACGAGATGTGCTCGACCGCCTGGTGCGTGGGGCCGTCCTCGCCCAGTCCGATCGAGTCGTGCGTGAAGACGAAGATCGTGCCGATCTTCATCAGCGCCGCCATGCGCAGCGCGTTGCGTGCGTAGTCGGAGAACACCAGGAAGGTGCCGCCGTAGGGAATGATGCCGCCGTGCAGCAGCATGCCGTTCATGGCGGCGGACATGCCGAACTCGCGCACGCCGTAGAAGAAGTAGTTGCCGGTCGGGTTGCCCGCGCGTGAAGGAGTGGCGCCCTTCCACAGCGTGCAGTTGGATTCCGACAGGTCGGCCGAGCCGCCGATCAGTTCCGGCAGCTTCGGCGCGATGGCCTCGAGGGCGTTCTGCGAGGACTTGCGCGTCGCCACCGGCTTGTCGCCGGCCGCGAGCTGCGCGATGGCCGCGTCGATGGTCTGGCTCCAGTCCGCCGGCAGTTCGCCGGCGATGCGGCGCTTGAGTTCAGCACCTTCCGCCGGGAATTCCGTGCTGTAGCGCTCGAGCAGCTGCTTCCAGGCGGTGCTGCGCTCGGAGCCCCTGGCGCAGGCGTTCCAGCCGGCGCGGATCTCGGCGGGGATCTCGAATGGCGCATGCGGCCAGTTCAGGGTCTGGCGGGCCAGTGCGATCTCGGCGTCGCCCAGCGGCGCGCCGTGCACCGATTCCTTGCCCTGCTTGTTCGGGCTGCCGAAACCGATCACGGTCTTGCAGCAGATCAGCGTGGGCTTGTCGGTCGCGCTGCGGGCCGTCTCCAGCGCGATCCTGATCTCGTGCGGATCGTGGCCGTTGACGTTGCGCACCACCTTCCAGCCATAGGCCTCGAAGCGCGCGGGCGTATCGTCGTGGAACCAGTCGTGCACCTCGCCGTCGATCGAGATGCTGTTGTCGTCGTACAGCACCACCAGCTTGCCCAGGCCCAGCACGCCGGCCAGCGAGCAGGCCTCGTGCGAGATGCCTTCCATCAGGCAGCCGTCGCCGACGAAGACATAGGTGTGGTGATCGATCAGCGGGAAGCCGTCGCGGTTGAAGCGCGCCGCCAGCACGCGTTCGGCCCTGGCCATGCCCACCGCGTTGGCCAGGCCCTGGCCGAGCGGACCGGTGGTGGTCTCGACGCCGGCGGTGACGAAGGACTCCGGGTGGCCCGGCGTCTTCGACCCGAGCTGGCGGAAGTTCTGCAGTTCCTCGATCGGCAGGTCGTAGCCGCTCAGGTGCAGCAGGGCGTACAGCAGCATCGAGCCGTGGCCGTTGGACACGACGAAGCGGTCGCGGTTGAACCACTTCGGGTCCTGCGGATCGTGCTGCAGGAAGTCGTTCCAGAGCACTTCGGCGATGTCCGCCATGCCCATCGGCATGCCCGGATGCCCCGAGTTCGCCTTTTGCACCGCATCCATGGCGAGGGCGCGGATGGCATTGGCGAGATCGAGGCGGGTGGTCATCTTGGTGGTCGGGCAGGGTTACAGCAGCGGGGCCCGCCACTCGCACTCGCGAATCGGCGGGCGCATGAAACGACGGAGCCGGGCGCGTGGCCCGGCTCGGGGTGTCTTACAGATCGTAGCTGGGGTCCAGCGGCTCCAGGTCCACCTTGGGCTGCTGGATGGCCGGCAGGTCCTGCTCTTCCAGCACTTCCTTGCCGACGAAGCCGTCCGCGATCTCGCGCAGCGACAGCACCGTGGACTTGTGGTTGCCCCAGGGCAGCCGGGCGTCCGCACCGCGGGCGAGCTGGCGGGCACGCTTGGCCGCCACCAGGGTCAGTTCGAACTGGTTCGGAATCTTTTCCAGGCAATCTTCGACGGTGACACGGGCCATGAGCTGCTCGCTGCCAAACAAAAAAGGGCGCGAAGTGTAGCCGAACGACCCTCTCCTATTCCAGCAGGCCCCGGATCAGGCCGGCGTGGCGGGCCCCCTGGCCCGCCCTTTCCAGCCGCGCCGCCAGGAACAGCGCATCGAGTTCGTCCAGCGCACGTTCGAAGTCCTGGTTGACGATCAGGTAGTCGTATTCCTCCCAGTGCGACATCTCGGCCCGGGCCGCCGCCATGCGCGCCGCGATGGTGGCGTCATCGTCCTGGCCGCGACCGCGCAGCCGGCGCTCCAGCTCCGCCGCCGACGGCGGCAGGATGAAGACCGAGCGCGCCGCCGGCACCAGGCGCCGGACCTGCTGCGCACCCTGCCAGTCGATGTCGAGCACCACGTCGATGCCGTCGTCGAGCAGCGCGTCGGTCCTGTCGCGGCCCGTGCCGTAGCGGCGCCCGAAGACGTGCGCATGCTCGAGCAGCTCGCCGCGATCGATCATGCCCAGGAAGCGGGGCTCGTCGACGAAGTGGTAGTGCACCCCATCCTGCTCGCCGGATCGCGGCGCGCGCGTCGTGTAGGACACCGAGATCGCCACCGGCTGCGCGCCGCCTTCCCTGCGTGCCAGCAGCGCACGCGTCAGGCTGGTCTTGCCGCCCCCGGAGGGAGCCGAAACGATGAACAGGTTGCCGCGCGAAGGGTTCATGCGCGGCAGTGTAGGGAAGCGGGCGCGGGTCGCCCATCCATCACGGACGAGGCCGTCGCGCCGGCTCGAACTTTTCCAGCAGGAAGTCGACGAACACGCGCAGCTTGGGCATGCCGTACCGGTTGGGCAGGTAGACCGCGTAGAGCGCGGCGTCCACCACCGGCCGCCAGCCGGGCAGCAGGCGCACCAGGCGACCGGCATGCAGGTCCTCGTGGACCAGGTGCCGGGACAGCAGGGCGATCCCCAGCCCACCCAGCGCCAGGGTGCGCAGCGGCTCGGCGTGGTTGATCCGGATGCCGCCGCGCAGGGGCACGTCCAGGCGCACACCGTCCTTCTCGAAGACCGACGATGCCATCAGCCCCGGCGGCGTGAACTGCAGGCAGTCGTGGTCGAGCAGGTCCATTGGCTCGCGCGGCGTGCCGCGGCGCTCCAGGTACGCGGGGGCGGCGCAGGCGACGATGCGCATGTCGGCGAGCTTGCGCGCCACCACATTGGGCTGCGGCGCGTCGGTCACGCGCAGGGCCAGGTCGAACCCCTCCTCCGCCAGGTCGATGATGCGGTTGGACACGGAGACATCGAGCTCGATCAGCGGGAAGCGCCGCCGGAACTCGGGCAGCCAGGGCACCACCAGGCCGGCGATCAACCCCGGTGGGGCGCTGACCCGCAGGCGGCCGCGCGGTGTCGATTGCATCTGCGCGACGGCCTGGCGTGCGTGCTCGACCTCCTCGATCACGCGCTGGCAATGCCCCAGGCAGGCCGCCCCGGCCGCGGTCAGCCGCAGTCCACGGCCGCCCCGTTCGAGCAGCCGCGTGCCGAGCTCGCGCTCCAGTTGGCTCACGTGCTTGCTGGTGACCGAGGTGTTCACCCCCAGCATCCGCGCCGCCGCCGCGAAGCTGCCCGCCTGCACCACGCGCGCGAAGGTGACCATCGGACCGAGCATCTCGCGCCTCATCGGTCACCGCCCTGCGCGTGCAGCGCGCGGTCCCAGTACGGCTCGTCGGCACCGAAGCGTTCGACCAGAAAATCCACGAACAGGCCGACCTTGCGCGAATCGCGTCGGTGCGCCGGCCACACCGCGTGGATCGAAGCTCCCTCGTGGGCACTCCAGCCGGGCAGCAGCAGCACCAGCCGACCGTGCCGCACATCCTCGCCCACCATGTAGCTGGGCAGATGCGCGACGCCCAGCCCGTGCAGCGCCATCTTGTGCAGCGGCTCCATCACGTTGGAGCGGAAGGCGCCGCGCACCTGCACCCGCAGCGCATGGCCGCCCGGATCGTGGAAGACCCACAGCGTCGGATCCGGCTCGGGCGAGAACAGCAGGCACTCGTGCTCCGCCAGCTGCGCCGGGTGCACGGGCAGGCCGTGGTTGCGCAGGTATCCGGGCGAGGCGACCACGCACATCCGCAGCGGCGCCAGTGCCCGCGAGTGCAGGTTCGGCGCCGGCTGGCGCGTGACCCGCAGCGCCATGTCATAGCTCTCCTCGGCGAAATCGATGACGCGGTTGCTCAGGTCGAACTCCAGCTCGAGCTGGGGGTGACGGCGCCGGAACTCGGCCAAGGTCGGCGCGATGTGCAGGGCCACCATCGACGGCGGTGCGCTGACCCGGAGGACGCCGCGCAGCTCGGTCTGGGTCTGCGCCAGCGACTGCTCCGTTCCCTCGAGCTCCAGAATCAGCCGTGCGCAGTGCGCATAGAGGACCTCGCCGGCCTCCGTCAGCGAAAGCTTGCGCGTGCTGCGGTTGAGCAGCCGCGCACCCAGGCTCTGCTCGAGCTTGGCCACGTGCTTGCTGGCGACCGAGGTGGACACCTCCAGGCGCCGCGCCGCGAGCGCGAAGCTGCCGGCCTCCACCACCCGCGCGAAGGTGACCATCTGGATCGGATCGTCCATCACGGCCGGGGCCCCACGTTGCCGGAACGGAAGCAATCTTATTCCGGCGCCTGCGCTGTGCTCGCGCCATGCCGCACCTAGAGTGGATTCACGTCGTCCAGGAGTCCGCCGCCATGCAACTGCACCCCCTGTTCCTTGTCGCCACCCTGCTGGCCGCCACGCCGGCCTCCTGCGGCCTGGCCGCCGGCGCGGATCCGCAGCGACCCGTGATCGCGGGCAGCCAGCCCGTGTCCCCGGCCGAAATCGAGCGCGGCCGCTATGTCGTGCGCATCGCCGGTTGCAACGACTGCCACACCAGCGGCTACGCGAGCAGCGGCGGCCAGGTGCCGGAAGAGGACTGGCTGCTCGGCGATGCCACCGCATACGAAGGCCCCTGGGGCACCACGTTCGCGACCAACCTGCGCCTGAGCATGCTGCGCTTCAACGACGAACAGTGGCTGCGGCATGCGCGCTCGTTCGCGGCCCGGCCGCCGATGCCGGCGTTCACGCTGCACGCGATGAGCGACGCGGACCTGATCGCCGTGCTCCGCTTCGTCCAGTGGCTCGGCCCCAGGGGCGAACCCGCACCGCAGGCGCTGCCGCCGGGCGAGACCTGGCTTGGGCCGGTGGTCCGCTACTCCGCCAATCGGCCCTGAGTGCCGGTCGGCGCGGAGTTCCTCGTTGTGACGCGCTGGGCGTCGATCGCGGCGATCGAGGC
>CAMLNE010000112.1 GCA_946481265.1 uncultured Panacagrimonas sp.
CCTGAGCCTGAAGCTGCTCAAGGCCGGGCCCGGTACCGTCGGTACGCTGGAGATGAGCCAGGACACCGCTGCATCGAGCGCGGCGATCGAGGCGCTGGTCAAGAGCTACAACGCGCTGGTGGCCACGGTGGCCACCTACAGCAAGTACGACGCCTCGACCCGCATCGCGGGGCCGCTGATGGGCGACGCCTCCGTGCGCATGGCGATGCAGCAGGTGCGCAGCGTGCTGGGCGGCTCGGCCAGCGGCAGCGAGTTCACCCTGCTGGCGCAGCTGGGCATCACGACGCAGTCCGACGGCGCGCTCAAGCTCGACTCGGGCAAGCTTTCCAGCGCGCTGCAGGCCGATGCGCAGGGCATCAAGGCGCTGTTCGGCGGCACGGATGGTTTCGCCACCCGCCTGTCCACCGTACTCGGAGGCGTGCTCGGTGCGGAGGGACGGCTGCAGGCCGCCACCGAGAGTGCGCAGAGCCGCCTGGACGACATCTCCGACCGGCGCGATGCGCTGGACCTGCGCATGGACGCGGTGCGGCGCCGCTACCAGGCGCAGTTCAGCGCGCTCGACGTGCTGCTCGGCCAGTTGCAGACCACCAGCAACTACCTCTCGCAGCAGCTGGCGAACCTGCCGGGGTCCGGGGGCTGAACGACGACGCGGGGTGCACGCAGCCGGCGCGCAGGAACGGGTGAGGGCCTAGGCCTGCGCGGCCGGCCAGCTCAGCGTCACTTCCAGGCCGCCGCCCTGGGCGTTGCACGCCTCGGCACGACCGCGGTGTGCGCGCAGCACGCGCGACACGATCGCCAGGCCCAGCCCATGACCCTCGCCCTCGGTCGCCGAGCGGCCGCGGAAGAAGGGCTCGAACAGGCGCGGCAGCTCCTCGGGCGCCGCGCCCGGGCCGCGATCGCGCACGCTCAAGGTCACCTCCTGGCCGGAGCGTGCGAGCACGACCCGCACCTCGCTGGACGGTGGCGCGTGGCGCACCGCGTTGCGGATGAGGTTTTCCAGCGCGCGTGACATCGCCTCGCGATCGGCCTGCGCTTCGAGCCGGGCGGGCGCCTGCAGCTGGATGTCCACGCTGCGATGCCGCGCCTGCGGCAACTCGGCCTCGATCACGTCCTCGGCCAGTTCGCGCAGATCGACCGCCGGCAGCGCCGCGCCGGCCGCGGCCTGGTCGAGCCGCGCCAGCGCCAGCAGCTCGCCGACCAGCAGGTCGATGCGCGCGATCTCGCGATCGGCGCGTTCCAGCGTCTGCGGCGTGCGGTCCTCGCGCGCCAGTTCCAGGGCGAAGCGCAGCCGCGACAGCGGGGCGCGCAGCTCGTGCGAGACGTCGTGCAGCAACTGGTCGCGGCTCTGCACCAGCGTCTCGATCTGCACCGCCATGCGATCGAAGTCGCGCGCCAGGCGTCCGTACTCGTCCTCGCGCGCCGACAGCGGCGCACCGACGCGGCTGGACAGTTCACCGGCCGCCATCCGCCGCGTCACCGACTGGATGCGATCGAGCGGCTGCGACAGGTGGCGCGCCACCACCCAGCCGACGCCGGCGATGGCCAGCACCGACAGCAGGATCTGCAGTCCCAGCGGCGCCCAGCGCTCCCAGGGTGCGCGCCGGCGCGGTCCCTGCACCACGACCAGCAGGGTGGGCGGCTCGACCGCGCGCAGCTCGCGCGACACCAGCCACACGCCGCGCGGCAGGCGCAGCTCGACGTCACCGTCGGCCAGTTCCTCGAGGTGACGCGAGACCACCCGCGGCAGCGGGTCCTCGCCCAGCGCCTGGCCGTCGCGCACCAGCACCACGCGGCGGCCGTCGTCCGGCAGGTCGAGCTGCGGCATGCGTCCGGCGGACAGCGCCTGGCCGGCGCGCTCGGCCAGCGCCGAGATATCCGGGGGCCGGTCGGCGCCGCGCGTGAAGATCGCGTGGGCGATCAGCACGCTGGCCGCCAAGGTCAGCAGGTTGGCGGCGCAGAACCACAGGAACAGGCGGCGATAGATGCTCAGGCCGGCTTCTCCTCGATCAACTGGTAGCCGGCGCCACGGATCGATTCGACGCGCAGGCCGGCGCCCGCCGCGGCCAGCTTCTGGCGCAGGCGGCTGACGTGCACGTCGATGGCGCGGTCGTAGCGTTCCAGCGGCCGGTGCAGGGCGCTCTGCGTGAGCTGCTCGCGGCTGACCGTGTGGCCGAGCTGGCGCGCAAGCTCGAACAGCACCGACAGCTCGGCGCCGGTCAGCGGCAGGGCGTCGTCGCCGCAGCTGGCGCGGCGTTCCGCGGGACTCAGGCGCAGGCGGCCGGCCTGCAGCTCGGTGACCGGCTCGGGACCGATCTCGCCGCGCGTGCGTCGCAGCAGGGCCTGGATGCGGGCCAGCAGTTCGCGCGGCAGGCAGGGCTTGGCCAGGTAGTCATCGGCGCCCAGCTCCAGGCCCAGGATGCGGTCCACCGGCTCGCCGCGCCCGGACAGCATGACGATCGGCAGCGATTCGAACTCGCGGATGCGGCGCAGCGCGGTGAGCCCGTCCATGCCGGGCAGCATGACGTCCAGGACCAGCACATCGGGCCGTGCGCCGCCGTGCAGGCGCTCGATGGCGGACTCGGCCGAGTGCACGGCCTCCGCACCCAGCCCCTGCTTGCCGAGGTATTCGGCGAGCAGGGTGCAGAGTTCCTTGTCGTCGTCGGCGATCAGGATGTGCGGCATTGGCGGAAAGTTAGCGGGACGGGTCGGGCCGGGGGCCGGCGTTAACGCAACTTTACGTGCGCGCAAGGCAGGTTAACCGGCCACGCGGGTTTAATCTTTTCGCCACCACCGGCATCCCGATGGAGTTCCCAATGAGCCTTTCGATTTCTTCCTTTCAGCTGCGCCCGATGCTGCTTGCCGCCGGTCTGAGTCTGGCCGCCGTGGGCGCTGCCTTTGCCGCCGACGTCGGCGTCGACCGTCCGCACCGCGATCACGCCGAGCGCATGGCCGAACATCTGGCGCTGGACGACAGCCAGAAGGCCGGCGTCAGCGCGATCTTCGAACGCAACCGTCCGGCGCAGCAGAAGCTGCGCGAGCGCAGCAAGGCGCACTGGCAGGCAATGAAGGCGCTCAAGCCCGGCACGCCGGACTACACCACGCGCGCCCAGACCCTGGCCGACGAGGCCGGCACGCTGGCCCGCGACCGCGTGCTGAACCGGACCCAGCTCAACGCCGAACTGGCGACCGTCCTGACGCCCGAGCAGATCGGCAAGATGCATGAGCGCAAGGGCCATCGCGGCCACCATGGGCACCACGGCCACCGCGGCGGGCGGCATCACCAGAAGCGCGGCGGCGACACGGCCATGCCGGCGACGGACGCGACCTCGTAGGGCGGGTCGAGGCAGCATCGGGCCGCGGTACCCTCGGGTGCCGCGGCCCTTGTCGTGGGCCGGCGATGGCGGGACGCTGGACCGGTGACGCTCCGGTGCCGCGTGGCCGGCAGTGCTCAAGTCGCCGCAGGAGCTGCCGATACCGTGCTTGTCAGCAACCGAGAACGAACATGGGCGCGATGTTACGCATGCAGGCCATCCGGCAGTACCAGCACTCCAGCATCGACAGCCTGACCCCGGCTGCCGATCCCCACCAGCTGGTGGCGATGCTGCTCGAAGGGGCGATGGAACGCATCGCGCGGGCACGCGGCGCGGCGCGCAACGGCGACCGCGCCCAGCGCCTGCACAACGTGAGCGCGGCCATCGCGATCGTCGAATACCTGAACCTGTCGCTGGATCGTGGCGCCGGTGCGATCAGCGAGCGCCTGGCGGCGCTCTACGACTTCTGCCTGCGTCACCTCGCGCAGGCCAACGCCGCCGACGATGCGGACATGCTCGACGAGGTCGCCGACGTGCTGCGCCCGATCAAGCAGGCCTGGGACGAGATGCCGCGCCGTCCCGCCGGTCAGTAGGACGCACAAAAGGGGATGGCCATGGACACCACCACGGATCCCTTCGAGGCACAGCCGCACTTCGCGGAGCGCCTGCGTGCGCACTTCGAGCCGGTGGCCACGCTGGATGCGGACTGCCGCGCCCAGCTCGAGCACGAGGCCGGTGCGCTGCTGACCACGCTGCTCGCGATCGAGGAAAGCACCGCCGCACGCACCAACACCGACGACGAGACCGAGGCCGGACCGGACCTGCTGCGCCTGGAGCGCAAGCTGGACCTGGTGCTGGAACTGCTCAGCGCGCGCCTGCTCGGCGCCGATGCGCCGGAGGAACGGTCGGTGCAGATGAGCGCCGCCGGCGCACGCTGGCCGGTCGGGCCGTCCGCGCCGCGCCCGGCGGTGGGCAGCCGGGGCATCGTCTCGATCCACCTGCATCGGCTGCTGCCGCGGGCGCTGCGCCTGCCGGCCGAGGTGCTGCCCGACGCCGCGGGCTGGCTGAGCCTGCGATTCCTGGACGTGGGCGAGGTGTGCCGCGAGCTCCTGGTACGCCACGTCTTCCAGCAGCATCGCCGGCACCTGGCCGGTGCGCGACGCGCGCAACGGGACAGCTGAGCCGCATCCGCAGGCCGGCGCGCATCACGCCGCGCAGCGCGTGAAACCGTTCCCGTCCAGGCGCAGGTAGTCGCAGCTGTCGCCGTGCCAGTCCGGCAGCACGATGCGCTGCGCCGGACCGATCGGCAGGTCGACCGGGTAGGTGCCGGGCCGATGCGTGTGGCCGTGGACGAGCTGGCGCACGCCGGCCTGCGCCATGCCGCTGCGCACCGCGCGTGCGTTGACGTCCATGATGTTCTCCGCCTTGTTGCGCTTGGCGCGGTCGCTGCCGCTGCGCAACCCGCCGGCGATGCGCTCGCGCCGCGCGCGCGGCAGCCGCAGGAACAGGCGCTGGGCCAGGCCGATGCGCGAGAAGCGGCGCCAGCGCTGGTAGGCGCGATCGTCGGTGCAATAGACGTCGCCGTGCGAGATCAGGCTGGGGACGCCCTGCAGCTCGGTGCGATGCGGGTCGGGCAGCCGCCGTACGCCGGTGACGTCGAAGAAATCGGCGCCGACCATGAAGTCGCGATTGCCGTGCTGGAAATACACCGCCACGCCGCGCGCGCTCAGGGCACTGAGCGCGGCGACCTCGGGCGCGTACTGCTGCAGGCCGACGTCATCGCCGATCCAGCTCTCGAACAGGTCGCCCAGCAGGTAGACCGCGGCGGCCTGGCGCGCCGGGCCGCAGAGGAAGCGCAGGAAGCGCTCGCGCAGGGGCGAGGCTTCGGGTGGCAGGTGCAGGTCGGACAGGAACAGCGTCGGTGGGGTGCCCTGCATGCAGGCGCTACTTGCCGAGCACGGCGGCAACCGCGCGCAGGCAGTGCTCGACGTGGGCGGCGGAGCAGCTCTGGCCCATCAGGCCGATACGCCAGATCCGGCCGGCGAACTCGCCCAGGCCCGCGCCGATCTCCAGGCCGTGCTCCTCGAGCAGGCGGCGACGCAGCGGCTCCTCGTCGATGCCCGCGGGCAGCGTCACGGCGTTGAGCTGCGGCAGGCGCTCGGCCTTGGGCACCAGGTAGCCCAGGCCCAGCTTCTCCAGCCCGGCGGCGAGCTGGGCGTGATGCGCCTGGTGGCGCGCCCAGGAATGTTCGAGACCTTCCTCGTGCAGCAGGACCAGGGACTCGTGCAACCCGTACAGCGCATTGACCGGCGCCGTGTGGTGGTAGCTGCGCTTGGCGCCGCCGCCCCAGTACGCGGTGATCAGGCTGAAGTCCATGAACCAGCTCTGGACCTTGGTCTTGCGCGAGCCCAGCCGCTCCAGCGCACGCGGGCTGAAGCTCACGGGCGACAGGCCGGGCGGGCAGGACAGGCACTTCTGCGTGCCGCTGTAGATGGCGTCGATGCCCCAGGCGTCGACTTCCAGCGGCGAGCCGCCGAGCGAGGTCACCGCGTCGACTAGGCTCAGGGCACCGTGCCGGTGCGCGATGGCGGTGAGCGTGCGCGCGTCGGACAGCGCGCCGGTGGAGGTTTCCGCGTGCACGAAGGCCAGGATCCCGGCTTCGGGATTGGTCTTGAACGCCTCCTCGACCTTCTGCGGATCCACCGCGCGGCCCCAGGGATCCTTCACGCTGACGACCTTGGCGCCCATGCGCTGTGCGACCTCGCGCATGCGCGCGCCGAACACGCCGTTCTCGCAGACGATCACGGTGTCGCCCGGCTCGATCAGGTTGGCGAAGCAGGCTTCCATGCCGGCCGAGCCGGGGCCCGATACCGGCATGGTCAGCTCGTTGCGCGTGCGGAAGGTCAGCTGCAGCAGGCGCTTGATGTCGTCCATCAGGCCGATGAAGGCCGGATCGAGATGGCCGATGGTCGGCTGCGCCATCGCCGCCAGCACGCGCGGGTGGACGTCCGAGGGGCCAGGGCCCATCAGCATCCGGCGCGGCGGCACGAAGGCCGGGGTCTTTTCGGCGGCAAGGCTCATGTCGGTCCTCGTTCTCAGGGCAGCAGGGTGGCCTTGTTGATGAGCACCGGGGTCACCGGCACGTCGCGACCGAAGGGGGCGGCGTTGTGGGTGGGCGTCTCCGCGATCTGGTCGACCACGTCCATGCCCTCGACGACACTGCCGAACACCGCGTAGCCCCAGCCGTCCTGGCCCGGGTAGTCGAGGAAGCCGTTGTCACCGTGGTTGATGAAGAACTGTGCGCTGGCCGAGTGCGGTGCGCTGGTGCGGGCCATGGCGATCGAGCCACGCACGTTCTTGAGGCCGTTCTTCGCCTCGTTCTGGACCGAGGCGCGCGTGTTGCGCTCCTTCATCTTCTCGTCGTAGCCGCCGCCCTGGATCATGAAGCCCTTGATGACGCGATGGAACACGACGCCGTCGTAGTGGCCGTCCTTCACGTACTGCGTGAAGTTGGCGACGGTCAGCGGTGCCTTCCCGGCATCGAGCTGCAGCACGATGTCACCGAGGCTGGTCTCGAGCTTGACGCGGGGGGCTTCGCTTGCGGATGCGGATGACATGGCAACTCCAAGGCTGAGGGAAAACAGGAAGGCGAGCAGGCGCATGGGACTTCTCGTCGTACGGGGGAAAGGCGTCAGGCGGCTTCGGGCAGGTCGTCGCTCTCGACCTGCTCGACGGCCTGGCGCAGGACATCGAGGCCGGCGCCGGGGCGGTGCGCCTTCTCCGACAGCACGCGACGGAAGGCGCGGCCGCCGGGCAGGGCACGGTACAGGCCCAGGATGTGGCGCGTGATGCGCGCCAGCGGCGTGCCGGCCTTGAGCTCGGCTTCGACGAAGGGGAGGTAGCGCTGCAGGATATCGAAGCGGTCCGGCACGTCCTGCGTGCCGTCGTCGAACAGCGCGGCCTGCAGTTCGGCCAGCACGTAGGGATTCTCGTAGGCCTCGCGACCGAGCATGACGCCGTCGACGTGGCGCAGGTGACGCTCGCACTCGGCCACGGTCTTGATGCCGCCGTTGATGGCGATGGTCAGCTGCGGGTAGGCCTGCTTGAGCCGGTACACCATCGGGTAGTCGAGCGGCGGCACCTCGCGGTTCTCCTTGGGAGACAGCCCCGACAGCCAGGCCTTGCGCGCATGCGCGATGAAGACGGTGCAGCCGGCCGCGGCCACCGTCTCGACGAAGCGGGACAGGAAATCCCAGCCTTCCAGGTCATCCACGCCCAGGCGGTGCTTGACCGTGACCGGCAGCGAGGTCGCCGTGCGCATCGCCGTCACGCAGCGCGCGACCAGTTCGGCATCCTTCATCAGCACCGCGCCGAAGCAACCGGTCTGCACGCGGTCGGAAGGGCAGCCGCAGTTGAGGTTGATCTCGTCGTAACCGGCCTTTTCGCCCAGCTCCGCGCAACGCGCCAGCGCGTCCGGATCCGAGCCGCCGAGCTGCAGCGCCACCGGGTGCTCGACGTCGTCGAAGCGCAGGTGGCGCGCGGCGTCGCCGTGCAGCAGCGCGCCGGTGGTCAGCATCTCGGTGTACAGGAGCGCATCGGCCGAGAACTGCCGATGGAAGTTGCGGCAGAAGCGATCCGTCCAATCCATCATCGGGGCAACCGACAGGCGCCAGGGATTGGCGGCGGGGGGATTCCGCGGGCTTTGTTCGGGAGATTCCGGCCGCATTTCTGCGCTACTGGACGATTCGTGGGGGGCGCATAGTGTGCCCGAAAGCGGCAGGTGACTCCCCTCGCCGGGGTCGTTGCCCGCAGGACCTGCGCGCTTCGCCCTCGAAACCGGCGCCGCGCGGTGCAGCCTTCAGGACAGCGTCATGCCGCCGTCCGCCACGATCATCTGCCCGGTGACATAGGCCGACAGCGGCGAGGCCAGGAACAGCGCGACACCGGCCATGTCCTCGACCGTGCCGAAGCGACCGGCCGGGATGCCGGCCAGGGCGGCGGCACGCCGCTTGGGATTCCGGGTCGTCACCGCGGTGATCTTGGTTTCGACAAAGCCCGGCGCGATGCCGTTGACGCGAATGCCCTGTGGCGCCCAGGCCTCGGCCAGGGTCCGCGTCAGGCCGAGCGCGCCGGACTTCGAGGCACTGTAGGCGGGGTTGCCCAGGGTGGCGCGGATCGATGCCACCGAGCCGATCACGATCAGCGAGCCGCGCGCGGCGGCCAGCGCCTTTTCGAATCGCGTGGCACAGGCCATCAGGCTCACGAGGTTGACCTCCAGGACCTGGCGGAAACCCTCCATGGCGAACTCGCGCCGTTCGTACTGCACCGTGCCCTGTGCCAGCACGAGCACGTCCAGCTGCTCGAAGCCCGGTGCCGCCTCGATCGCGCCGGGCCGCGCGACGTCCACCGCCACATAGGCCAGCCCGTCGAGGTTCGACCCTTCGACGCCGGCGTAGTCGGCTGCCGAGGATCGCGTCCCCCATACCGTCACCGCGGCGCCGCGTGCCAGGAAGGCGCGTGCGATGCCGTTGCCGATCCCACTCGATCCGCCGACCACCAGCACCGATCTGCCGCTGAAATCCAGGCTCGAATCCTGCCCCATCGTCGTTCTCCTCGCCGTATGCCGCCGCGCTGGCCAACGCATCCACGTCGTGCCCGCGGCGCCGGGTGATCCTGCAGTGCTGCGCGTGCGGAGCACTGATCAAACCCCGGTTTGATTTTCATACGAAGCGTATGGACAATCAATGCAGATCCTTCCCGCAAGCATTGAGGAGTGTTGATGACGGGAATACAGGTCAACGACCTGAGCAGCCGGCTGGATGCGCTGGTGCGTGCCACACGTGGCGCGCAGGCCAGGGTGAGCGACGTGCGCGTCATGGAAGACGGCCACGCGGGCCTCACGTTCGGCTTCCGGCTGCAGGAAGGGCAGGGCGCCCAGCAGGCCTACATCCTCAAGCTGGGACCGGCCGGCGTGCCGCGCCGCGGCAGCACCGACGTCTACCGCCAGGCCGCCCTGCTGCGCGCGCTGCACGCCGCGGGCCTGCCGGTGCCGCGCATCGCCTGGGCCTCGTCGGAGGACGAGCCGCTCGGCGCGCCCTACATCGTCATGGAACGCCTGCCCGGTCGCGTGTTCGTGATCTGGGAGCCGCACGCCTCGTTCGACCTGTCCACCGAGGCCGTGCGCGGCCTGTGGTTCCCCGCGATCCGCGCGCTCGGTGCGTTCCACGCGCTGGATTGGACCCAGGCCCTCGCCGACTGGGAGACGCCGTACACCCTCGAATCCGAGCTCGTGCGCTGGAACAAGCTGCTGCGCCACGCGCCCGAACCGCAGTGGCTCGAGGCCGGCCAGCGCGTGCACGCGGCGTTGGCGGCGAGCCGGCCGGGCGAGGCGCCGGTCGGCCTGGTCCACGGCGACTACCAGCCCGGCAACGTGCTCTACGACAACGGCCGCATGCACGGCGTGATCGACTGGGACCTCGCCGGCATCGGCGCGCAGGGCATCGACGTCGGCTGGCTGATGATGATGATCGACCACACCGCGTGGGCCGACGGCTGGAAGCCGCTCGCGCCGATCACGCGCGCCGAGGTGCTGAACGCGTATCGCGAAGGCGGCGGCACGGCGTTCGAGGACCTCGACTGGTTCCAGGCCTTCGCGCAGTTCCGTCTCGGCGCCATCGCCTGCCTCAACGTGAAGCTCAACCGCGACGGGCGACGTCCCGACCTGCTGTGGGAACGCTTCGCGCCGTCCATCTCCACGCTTTTCGCGCGCGCCGAGGCTCTGCTCGCCGCGCGCTCACCCGGTGCCACCCCATGATCGATTTCGAAATCCCCAGCGGCCTGGCCAAGCTGCGCGAGCGCGTGCGCAGCTTCGTGCGCGAGCAGATCGTTCCCTACGAGAACGATCCGCGCCAGGGCCCGCACGGGCCGACCGACGAGCTGCGCCTCGAGCTCGTGGCGCGGGCCAAGGCCGAAGGCCTGCTCTCGCCGCACGCGCCGTCGGCCTACGGCGGCATGGGCCTGGACCATCGCGGCATCGCGGTGGTGTTCGAGGCCGCGGGCTGGTCCACGCTCGGCGCGCTGGCGCTCAACATCCAGGCGCCGGATGAGGGCAACTGCCACATGCTCGACGTCTGCGCCACCGAGGCGCAGAAGCAGAAGTATCTCGCGCCGATCGCCACCGGGCAGGGCCGCTCGGTGTTCTCGATGACCGAGACCACCGAGGACGGCGCCGGCGCCGATCCGTCCCTGCTGCGCGCCACCGCGCAGGAAGTCGAGGACGGCTACGTCATCAACGGCCGCAAGTACATGATCAGCGGCGTGCCCGGCGCGACGTACAACATCGTCATGGCGCGCGCGATCGACCGCACCGGAAAGGACTGCGGCGCCTCGATGTTCTTCGTCGAGATGGACAACCCCGGCTTCCGGCTCGAGCGCATGCTCGACACCATCGACACCAACTCCCCCGGCGGTCACGCCGAGGTCAACTACGTCGACTGCAAGGTCGGCCGCGACGCGGTGCTCGGCGAGATCGGCGCCGGTTTCCGCCAGGCGCAGATCCGACTCGGGCCGGCGCGCCTGACGCACTGCTCGCGCTGGCTGGGCCACGCCGCGCGCTGCCACGCGATCGCCGTCGAGCACGCGGGCAAGCGTCATTCCTTCGGCAAGACGCTGGGCGAGCACCAGGGCGTCGGTTTCATGCTCGCCGACAGCGAGATGGACCTGCACCTGTCGCGCCTGACCTTGTGGCATGCCGCGTGGAAGCTCGACCAGGGCGACCACGCGCGCGACGAGACCAGCATGAGCAAGGTGTTCTGCTCGGAGGCGCTCGGCCGCGTGGTCGACCGCTCGCTGCAGATCCTGGGCTCGATCGGCATCACGCGCGACACCGTGATCGAACGCATCTACCGCGACATCCGGCCCTTCCGCATCTACGACGGCCCGTCGGAAGTGCATCGACACGCGCTGGCGCGCCGCATCGTGTCGCGTGGGCCGAAGGTCGATTGAGTTGAGAGAGTCAAAGACGTCACCGCAAAGGC
>CAMLNE010000113.1 GCA_946481265.1 uncultured Panacagrimonas sp.
GCATTGCCTGGCTGCACGAAGTCGAGCGCATCGTCCGAATCCGGCAGGTCCTCGCCCGCCCTGCAGCTCAGCGCCACCGTGTAGGCGCCGGCTTCGAGGAATCCGGCGGCATACGTGAACGACACCGTGGCGCCGTCCTGGATGACCGGCTGCAGCAGCGCGGTGGTCACCGGCTCGGCGCCGGCACCGTCGAAATCGTCGGGCGCGACGTTCGCGCCGGCAAACAGGTAGACCGCCGCGCCCTGTCCGGTGACCGGGTCGGAACTGCAGGCGCTGTCCGCGAGCAGGGCGGCGTCGACGCTGCCGGAGAGCAGGCCCGCTTCCGCGCTCTCGACCAGTCGCAGCACGGGCTTGAGGTTGTAGCAACCGGTGGCCCCGCGCTGCGCGATCGACTTGCGCAGGTCGAAATCGATCGTGTAGCGCGCCTGCTGCCCCACATCCACGGTGAGGGGACCGCGCAGCCTCAGGCCAGCGGGTCCGCCGCCGGGGATGATGAGCGGGTGGTCGACGCCATCGACGGTGATGTAGGCAGGGTGGTCCGGATTGGATTGCGCCTGCTTGCATGAGGCGTTGGCCTGGTTTTCGATGACCAGCCGGATCTCGGGATAGACGCCGGGCGCCACCTCGCGCTCCTCGAGCAGGAGGAACTGCGCGCCGCCCTGCTGGTCGAGCAGATCCACCGACGCGGCCGGCACGAACTCGATGCGTTCGGCGACCCCGCCGTCGGTGTCCAGGAGCTCCACGGCGGAGAAGCTCACCACCACCGCTTCGGCCTCGTCGACAGGGGCATCGGTCAGGCCGAGCGTCAGCGTGGTACCGGCCACGGGGGCGTCGCCGCCGCAGCCACTCAGCGCCGCCGTCGCCAGCGCGGTGCCGAATATCTTCGAAAGCGTGTTCATGCAGGGCTCCGAAAAGGCCGTTCACATGCAGGGACCGGTCAGGCGGCAAGGACGACGGGCGTTTCGCGCGCCACCGCCTCGGTCCGGGTGCAAGTCTGTTGCAAGGAAGCGGCCAGATCGCAACGCCGGCCGCTCGGCACGGCTCGTCGGGGCTGGAGCGAAGCGTTGCCTCGCGCACGTCCTTTGGCGGATGCCGGCTTGCCGCGTATTCCCGGCCATCCCGCTGCGAGCGGGCGCCGCTGTGGACTGATTGCAGAACGCGTCTCGGACCTGGGCGCGGGCTTGCGAGATGCATGCAGGCCAGGGCGCAGGCCCATGACTTTCCGCGCATTTGCGCTGGCACGCTTTGCGCTTGGATGGGGCCGTGAACAAGAACGGGCGGGGACGACGATGCGATTGATGTTCAGCACGCTGTGCGGAACCGGGCTTGCCGTGCTCTGCGGGGCGGTGCTGGCCCGATTCACCACCCTGGGCACCTTGCAGCTCCTCGGTTGCGGCATCGCGATCGCGGCACTGGCCGCGAACTACGCCTACGACCTGCGCGTGCTGCGCCGCACGGCCATTCGCCTGCGCGTCTTTCGGCGCAAGCTGGTGGACGATGCGATGCGGCCTCCGGCGCAGGGCAGTGGGACGGGCGCGCAGGCGCACGTTCCGGTCCGTCTGCTGGTGGCGGGGCTGCAGCGCGCTGCGATCGGAATCAGGGGCACCCTTGCCGCGAGCCTGGCTTTCATCCAGCGCGCCGCGCTGGATGGTCTGCGCTACACGCTGCGCACGCTGCGCACGCTGCGCGCGGGGACGTGGGCCGTTCGACGGCTGGCCGCGTTGCTCTACCGCTCCGGTGCTGCGGCAAACGCCGCGACCTCAGGCTTCTTCACGCGCGAACGCGCCGAGCCGGACCCGCGTCTCCCGCAGCGCGCCAAGCTGATGTGGGTCAGCTACGCGCTGCTCGCAGCCTGGGCCCTGTACGAGGTCGTACCGCAGACCAGCCTGGCGCGCCAGCCGATGGAGATGGCGGCGGCGGGCGCATCGAGCGCGATCACCGCGATGGCCACCACTTCGGCCGCGATCCGCGTCATCGGCGCGGCGGCAGCCGATGGAAGCGGTGCCCGGCACCTGCCCGCCGCCGCGGCGGCGGTGGCGGCGATCTCCGACCACGAGACGTCCCTGACGACATCCTCGTCATCGCCACGCGGCAGCGGCGCATGCCAGGGCCGGCAGTGCGCCTGCTCCAGTCTGCTTGACCTGTTTCTCACCGAGGCGCCGGCCAAGGAACTCTGAGGCAGGGCCTGCATTCGCGCCGCCGCGAGCGCGAACGCTCGAACGCGGATTTCATTCCCCGACCGCATTCTCCGCCGCGATCTGCGTGAGAGGCGACCGCGCGTGGGCGGCGACGTCCTACTCGCCCGGGAACTCGAGCGGTTCGAAGCGAACACCGGGAGTTTCGATCATCGGCAGGTCCGCTTCCTCGAGCACCGAGCCGTTCACCAGTCCGCGCGAGATCTCCATCAGCGACTGCACGGTCGACTTGTGCGATCCCGCAGGAATCTCGGAAGGCGCGCCGCGCGCGAGCTGGCGGGCGCGCTTCGAGGCGATCGCACAGAGGTCGAAATGGTTCGGGATTCGTTGCAGGCAGTCTTCGAGGGGAGCGCGTGGCATTGCGGAGGTCCGGTGAATCGCCGCAAGAGCACGGTCGCCCCACTCTAGCCCCATTACGCGAACCGCGTTTCCCGACGGTGCAGGAGTACGCGTGCTGCAGTACGCGCGTATGGTGACCGGCTCAACCGACGCTCGCGAACAGGAATACAGGACATGACCACGCTTCCGGAAACACAGGCCGCGCCCGCCGCCGCCGTGCACGAAACACCCGCGGCACCCACGACACCCACGACACCCGCGACATCCGCGCCGACGGTGCTGCGCACACGCAAGCAGATCCAGGCTGCGGCCATCAGCGAGCAGGCGGAGTTGCGCGCGAACTGGAAGCGATCGCTTCCGCGGGCGCAGCAGACCTGGTCGAAGATCGACGCACGCGAACTGGCGGACGCGCAAGGCAACCTGCATCGGCTGGCCGGGCTCGTGCAGCTTCGCTACCGGACCACGCGTGAGGAAGCGGATCGCCAGGTCGCCGCCTTCGTCGCCGACACGCCGGCCTGAGAAGCGCTCGCAGACACGAGCCCAAACGCTAGCGGATCGGGGCCGGGTCGCGTGGTCCGGCTGCATCCGGTGTCCGGCCCGATTCGACACGGGCGGTGTAAAGGGACTACAGTGCCCTCGCATCGTCTCAAGCCTGTACTCCTCGGCTTCGTTCGTGTCCCCTTCTGGTGACACCGCATGATCTCCCCCGGCTCGCTTTCTTGATTCCTTGCACGTCGCAGGCGTGTTGCCTGCGCGTTTTCACATTTTGATCAGAGAAAGGAAGCATCCATGTCAGACGTTTCGACCGGTACCGTGAAGTGGTTCAACGACGCCAAGGGTTTTGGATTCATCACCCCCAGTGACGGCGGCGAAGATCTCTTTGCCCACTTCAAGGAAATCCAGGGTTCCGGCTTCAAGTCCCTGACCGAAGGCCAGCGCGTGGAGTACAAGGCTGCGCGCGGCCAGAAGGGCATGCAGGCAACGCAGATTCGCCCGCTCTAACCAGCGAGGCTGCCGGGCGGCGCCATGTGCGCCGCCCCGGCCATGTCGCCGCCCCTCTCGGGGCGGCGGCCTTTGTTTCATCAAATGAAAACCGATCCCGTCATGGCGCTTTCCGCAAGCTCTGCGAGCCGCAAGCGGCGACCCTCGGCCGCTGGCGACAAGCGGATCCGCGGTGTCGACGGGAAGATGCATTCGGCGGGCTCGGTGCTCGGCACCGACGGCAAGTACTACCCGGAGGGTTATTTCCAGGGTAGCGACGGCCGTTACCATCCCCCGGGCTCCTACCTGGGTGAGGATGGCCGCTATCACGGCGCGCACGAGGTTCGGTGCGCCGATGGCGAGTACCGGCACCGCGACCAGTTCTGCGGTGTCGACGGTCGCTATCACCCCCTGAATTCGTTTCTCGGCGACGACGGTCGCTACCACCCGGCCGGTGCCTTCAAGGGGCTGGACGGCAAATACCATCCGCGCGGCAGCTTCCGCGGCGTGGACGGCAAGTACCATCACGCCGGCACCTTCCTGGGTGTCGACGGCGCGTATCACATCGCCGAGGCCCGACTGGTGTCCGGCGGCCGCTACCGGGTTCCTGAGGAACTGGCCGAGAAGGCCCGCCAGGACCGCAAGGGCGTGGACTGCTGAATCGCGTCGCGGCCACGGCCGCAGCCTCGCCGGTCAGGCGCAGGTATACCGTCGGCGCGCCTGAGCAGGCAGAGCACCGCTTGCGCGGGCAGCAGCGAGACCGCTGGCAAGTCACTGCGCTCGTGCCGCCTGCGGTTGATCCAGGCCGCCTCCTGCGCGTCATCCACATCGGCGATTGCTGCCGCCTGCCGCAGCTGTGCCCTGTCCCCACGCAAACTGTCCTGGCGCGCTACGCCTCTTCAGCGTTGCCCTCGGATTGCGGACTGGGCGGCGCGTTCCCCATCGCCTGCGCACGGAACTCCGGCAGCTTCTCCATCGCGCTGGCGTAGCCGACCTCGGCCAGTTCGTCGATGCGCTTCCAGTCGAACAGACCGATGCCTGCCACCGGCATGCGCAGGTAGAGATCGGCGCGCGCCGCGCGCGCCGCGACGCCCGACTCGCTGGTGAGTGTGGCGGTTCGGAACAGGATGGAGAGCAGGCTCGGACGTTTGGCCGCGTCGGTCCACTTGAGCAGGGCTTCCGGGTCGGGCCCTTCGATTCCCGGTGCGGCGATGCCGCCCGCGGTACTCACGTCGGAGGCGATGATCGGGCCGCGCTCCAGACCCTGCATGACGTCCGTCGGCAGGCTGTTGACCACCGCGCCGTCCACCAGCAGTTCGCCCTTGTAAACCACCGGCGGCGCAACGCCCGGGATGCACATGCTGGTGCCCAGCCACAGGTGCAGTGGCCCGCGGTCATGCACGCAGGCCGTGCCGCGCGTGAGATTGGTGGACACGCAGAAGTAGGGAGTGGGCAGCGCCTCGATGAGCTGGTCACCGAAGATGTCTTCCAGCCGACGCAGGAACTTGCGCCCGCGGATCAGCGATACCGAGGGGAACAGGTAGTCGTTCAGCAGGTTGCGGCTGACGAAGGTTTCACGCGTGATGCGCAGGACCTCGGCGCTCGAGTGTCCGAAGGCGAGCAGCGCCGAGATGAAGGCACCCATGCTTGAGCCACCGGCGACATCGATGTCGATGTGCGACTCCTCGAGTGCACGCAGGACGCCCAGATGGGCGAAGCCGCGCGCACCGCCGCCGCCGAGGACCAGCCCGACAGCCCGGCCGGTGAGACTGCGTGCGAGCCTTGCCACGTCGCGGGACCTGCCGGCTCGCACGAAGTAATGGGCCGCGGCGCCGGTGGCCTCGCGCCATTCGAGCGTGCGACTGGCGCTGCCCTCGAGCGGGCGCAGCAGGATCAGGTCCACCGGCGCGCGCACTCCGCTGGCGCGCAGTTCGGCGATCACCGCGGCGGCCTGCGGATCGTCCGGCAGCCAGGCCAGCACCAGTACGCGATCGGCCTGGCGCATGCAGCGGCGGGACCATTCGCCGGGCTGGCGTCCGCCCACATACACCAGGTGGGAATGTGCGAGTTCCTGTGCCTGCAGCCATTCGATCAGGCGCTCCTCGTTCCTGCCGCCGGTCGGCGTATCCGCAGTGCCCGCTCCCAGCGCCGAGTCGACGCTCGCGCGGTCGATCCGCGCCACGTCCAGCGTGGGCGCCGGCAGTGCCTTGCAAAACTCGTCGGCAAAGGCGTCGACGTCGATCCCGGGTCCCGCGGGCAGCAGGGCGAAGGAGCGTGAGCAGCGCACTGCGGCGAGCTTGGCCACGCGCTGGTTCTCGCGCAGCCGCGAGATGATCATGCGGCTCATCGCCAGCAGCGCCGAAGGGTGCTGCGCGAAGACCTCGTAGAGCGCGACGCGGCTGATCTCGAGAACGGTCGTGTCGCGCACGGCATAGACGGTGGCCGAGCGCGGCTCGCCGGACAGCAGGCTGATCTCGCCGACCGGCTCGAGACGGCCGACGTCGCTGACGACGGTGCCGTCCTGGAGTGCCACCCGCAGTCGGCCGGCGGCGACGATGTACAGGTTGTCCGCCGGCGTGCCGATCTCCAGCAGCGTCTCGCCGCCGGCCACGCGTCGCGGGCGCGTGGCTGCGACCAGTTGATCGAGTGCGGGCCTGGACAAGGCGACGAACAGATGCGTCTGCGCGAGCAGCGAACGAATGTCCAAGCGCGGCTTCCCCCGGGTCGGCGGCAAGTCTAGCCTGCGCGTCCCGGTTGAGCCGCGCCCGCGCCCTGCGCTAGGGTCCTTCCCCCGGACTTCGAACGCCAATCCGCCGCGCGCTGACGCCCGGCGGCCCTCCTGATCCTTGCCCTATCTCCACATGCCCCGTCGTCGTGCCGTGCCAGTCGCCGGAAGCGACCGGCGAAATCATCGGGCGATCGCCACGGCAGGGCGCGGGCCTCTGACCGTATGACCGCCGACGAACTCCAGCGCTATCTGCACGCGCACATCCCGCTCAGCCGGCACATGCAGCTGCGCGTGGAGCGCGCGCAGCGCGAACAGCAGGTCCTGCATTTGCCGCTGGCGCCCAACGTGAACCCCCACGGCACCATCTTCGGTGGCGCGCTGAGCGCCGCCGGCCTGGTCGGCGGCTGGATGCTGCTGCACGCGGCATTCGTGCGCGCGGGCATCGAGGCCATGCTGGTCGGCAAGGAGGGACGCTGCGAATTCCTTGCGCCGGCCACCGACGACTGCACGGTGGAGACGCGCTGCGATGCCGCTCAGCTCGATGCGCTGCTGGACGCGTTTCGCCAGCGCGGCCGTGCGCGCCAGTCGCTGACCACGATCCTGCGCGTGGGCGCAAGGGAGGTGGCCCGCCACCACGGCGTCTACACTGCACTGCGCCACGACCACCACCCTGCCAACCGGAATCCCGAATGAGTCGCACCTTCACTTTTTGCCCGCAATGCGGCCAGAACCTTCAGGTCATGGAGATGGGCGGCATGCCGCGCAGCGCCTGCGTCGCGGACGGCTGCGGATTCGTGCACTGGGACAACCCGGTGCCGGTGGTGGCGGCCATCGTGGAGCATGAAGGCAAGGTGCTGCTGGCACGCAATGTCGCCTGGCCCAAGGATTGGTATGCCTTGATCACCGGCTTCCTGGAGCGCGGCGAAGACCCGGCGACGGGCGTCATGCGCGAGGTGAAGGAAGAGCTCGACCTGGAGCCCCAGTGCGCGAACTTCGTGGGTCTCTACGAGTTCCGCCGGATGAACCAGCTCATCATCGCCTACCACGTGCCGGCCACCGGCACCGTCAAGCTCAACGAGGAACTCAACGACTACAAGTACGAGTCGTTCGAGGAAGCGCGCTACTGGGACGCGGGCACCGGTCACGCGCTGCGCGACTGGCTGCGTGGCAAGGGCTTCGATCCGCAGTTGGTGGGCTGGGCGCGCGGCGCGGGATAGGCGGCCTGCCACGCCGGGCGCGCAAGGCCAGGCCTGCGCACCATGGCGTCATCGGATGAAGCCCGACCGCGGTTTTTCGATGGTGCACCTATGCCGGGCGCCAGCGTCCGGCGGAGAGGGCACTCGGCGCGGTCCTCTTGGCGTGCCCGGTCCGGGGCCTGCCCGATTTTCCGAGCCTGGCCCCATTTCCCGTCTCGGGGCCTGCCCCATTTTCCGAGCCTGGCCCCATTTCGCATTTCGTATTCCGGGCGAGCGCCCGAGGATCGTGCCGGTGTACGCCCTCCGGGCTATCGACCGGCGGCCATCCGTGCGGCCGCCACCTCCTGGCGCGGCGGCGCGCCGAACAGTCGCCGGTATTCGCGCGTGAACTGCGATGGGCTTTCATAGCCCACGCGGTGCCCGGCCGAGGACGCCTCGATCCCCTCGGCCAGCATCAGCCGGCGCGCCTCCTGCAGCCGCAGCTGCTTCTGGTACTGCAGCGGCGACATCGCCGTCACCGCCTTGAAGCGATGGTGCAGCGACGAACTGCTCATGTGCGCGACCTGCGCCAGTTCCTCGATGCGCAGCGGCTGGTTGTAGCGCCGCTTGAGCAGCTCGATGGCATGCGCGATGCGCTGCGCCTGGCTGTCCACCACGCACAATTCGCACAGGCGATGGCCGAGCTCGCCGGTCAGCACGCGGTAATGGATTTCGCGCAGCGCCAGCGGCGCCAGCACGCGGGCCTCGTCGGGCGTGTCGAGCAGGCGGACCAGCCGCAGCACCGCGTCGAGCAGGGGTGCATCGGTGCGGGCCAGGTAGATCGCGCGCCCGCTGGCCGGAGCGGCCGTGCGGGCGGCTGGCACTTCCTGCAGCAGGCTGCCGATCACGGACGGTTCCACGTGAAAGCGCAGGCAGAGGTAGGGCTTCTCCGGCGAGGCCTCGATCACCTGTCCGAGCACGGGCAGGGTCATGGACACCACCAGGTAGTTCAGCGCGTCGTAGGTATAGGTCTCCTCGGCGAGCCGCACCTGCTTGCGGCCTTGCACCACGACGCACAGGCTCGGCTCGTAGACCGAGGGCAGGGGCTGCGACGGTGAGTGAAAGCGGATCAGCTGGACGCCGGGAATGAGGCAATCGTGCACGCCTTCCCCGCTCGTGTTGCGGGCAAGGCGATGGGCCAGCTCGGCCTGCTGCGCCTCCAGCCCCTGTCCATTCGACATCAGCGGATAGACTTTTTCGCTCATGGCCGGGCCTGTATTGGGTGACGGCCGATTATGCGCGCGGCCTGCACCGGTGGAAGAGACGCCGCGCCGTCCCTGCAGGATCAGGCAATGATCCGCCAGCATCGGGCTAACTGCGCACCGCGTTCCGCTCCTACCCTGTTTACGAGGTCACACCCCCGATCCGATCGCCAGGAGCTCCCACCATGACGTCCCCGATTCCACAGCGCCGACTCGGCCGTTCCGACCTGCAGGTCTCCGCCATTGGTCTGGGCTGCATGGGCATGTCCGACTTCTACGGACCGGCCGACGACAAGACCAATCTCGAGGTGCTCAACCACGCGATCGACATCGGCGTGAACTTCCTCGACACCGCGGACATGTACGGCCCGTTCACCAACGAGGTGCTGATCGGCACGGTCCTGAAGACGCGCCGCAAGGAGGTGGTGATCGCGACCAAGTTCGGCAATGTGCGTGCCCAGGACGGCACGTTCATCGGCATCAGCGGCAAGCCCGAATACGTGCGCTCGGCCTGCGATGCGAGCCTCAAGCGACTGGGAGTCGATCACATCGACCTCTACTACCAGCACCGCGTCGACACGAGCGTGCCGATCGAGGACACCGTCGGCGCGATGGCGCGCCTGGTCGAAGCCGGCAAGGTGCGCTATCTCGGACTATCCGAGGCGTCCGCGAGCACGCTGCGCCGCGCGGCCAAGGTGCACCGGATCACCGCGCTGCAGACCGAGTACTCGCTGTGGACGCGCGACGTGGAGACGGACGTGCTGCCCGCCTGCCGCGAGCTGGGCGTGGGCTTCGTGCCGTACAGCCCGCTGGGTCGTGGGTTTCTCACCGGCGCCATCCAGAAGGCGGACGATCTGGATGCTGGCGACTGGCGCCTGACCAATCCGCGTTTCCAGGCCGAGGCACTCGAGCGCAACCTGAAACTGGTGCGGGCGGTGCAGGAGCTGGCCAAGGCCCGGGGCTGCACCCCGGCGCAACTCGCGCTGGCCTGGCTGCTGCAGCAGGGCCCGGACATCGTGCCCATCCCGGGGACGCGCAGCATCGCGCGCCTCGACGAGAACGCGGCGGCCACCCAGCTGGATCTTGGCACCGCCGATCTCGAGAAGGTCGCGGGCGTGCTGTCGGCCAGCGAGGTCGTCGGCGCACGCTACCCGGAGGCGTTCATGAGCCGCCTCAACGTCTGACCGGATCCACCGCGGACCTGCTGGTTACACCACGGGCTGTCGCGCGACAGATGCGGAGGGCCGGCAGGAAAACGAAGATGGGCATGCGGTTTTGCGCGTGCGTTCTCTACAACCATGGCAAGGATTCGCTTGCCCATTCAAGAGGTCGTCATGCCCGGTATCCAGAACCCCGGCATCCAGAACAAGGTCGTCCTGGTCACCGGCGCCAGCAGCGGCATCGGTGAAGCCATCGCCCGCCTGCTCGCGCAGCGCGGGGCCCACGTGGTGCTCGGTGCGCGTCGCACCGGGCGGCTCGAGAAGATCACGACCGAGATCAGGGCGGCCGGCGGATCGGCACGCTGCGCCGGGCTCGACGTTGCCCGGCTGGAGGACATGCAGCGCTTCGTCGACGAGGCGTACAAGGCCTGCGGCAGGATCGACGTGATCGTCAACAATGCCGGCCTGATGCCGCTGTCGCCGCTCGACGCCCTGAAGATCGACGAGTGGAACCAGATGATCGACGTCAACATTCGCGGTGTGCTGCACGGCATCGCCGCGGGGTTGCCGATCTTCAAGGCGCAGAAGAGCGGCCAGTTCATCAATCTGTCGTCGATCGGGGGCCATGCCGTGTTTCCCGGCGCCGCGGTCTACTGCGCAACGAAGTTCGCCGTGCTCGCGATCTCCGAGGGCCTGCGCCAGGAGGCGGGCACCGACCTGCGCGTGACGGTGATCTCGCCGGGCGTCACGCAGTCCGAACTGGCGAACACGATCACCCACCAGGGCATGCAGGACGGCATGCGCGAGTTCCGCAAGATCGCGATTCCGCCCGAGGCCATCGCGCGCGCCGTCGCGTTCGCCATCGAGCAGCCCGAGGATGTCGACGTCAGCGAGATCATCGTGCGGCCGACCGCGAGCCCGTACTGAGGATCCGTCATCGGAGTCGGTTGCCCGGACGACGTCCGGCAGCGTGGCCGGGAAGTCAGGAAGCTTCGGCCGGCGTCCGCTGGCTGGGCAGGCCGAGGTTTTTCCACAGACCCAGCGTCGGCTCGCTCTGGTTGAGCGTGTAGAAGTGGATGCCGGGGGCGCCGCCCTTGATCAAGGTCTCGCACAAGCGCGTCACGACCTCGACTCCGAAATCCAGGATCGCCGCCTTGTCATCCTTCAGCAGCTCCAGTCGCAGCCGGATCCAGCGCGGGATCTCGGCGCCGCAGGCGGCCGAGAAGCGTGTGAGCTGGGCGTGATTGGTGATCGGCATGATGCCGGCCACGATCGGCAGCTTCAGGTTCGCGCGCGCGCAGCGGTTCAGGAAATCGAAATACGCGTCGGCGTTGAAGAAGTACTGCGTGATCGCCGCGTCCGCGCCGGCCTCGGCCTTGCGCTTGAA
>CAMLNE010000114.1 GCA_946481265.1 uncultured Panacagrimonas sp.
CGCCAGCAGCTGGGGCAGCGCGCTTTCGTGCTGCGGGTCCAGATGTTGGACCAGCACGAAGCCCATACCGGTATCGGGCGGCAGATGGGTCAGCAACTCCGTGAACGCCTCCAGTCCACCCGCCGACGCGCCCACGCCGACGATCGGAAACGCAGTGGCCGCTGCTGCGCGCCTCCTCATTTTCTTTGACGGTCGTCGATGTGCGGTGGGGGGGCGACTGGTCTTCACGGTGTGATGTCCCTGAGGCGAAGCTGGAAGAGCAAGCGCGGACGGCCCCCTGGACGCTTGATCCCCGCTGACGTCGAAGGCTGCGCAGGAGAGGGCGAACAAGCGTTTATCGGAAGACTACACGACAAATCGTCCTGGCTTCCCCAGTCTGCGGCATCGGCGAGAAGGCGCCAGGGCTTATGAAAGCGCGATGCGGAGAGGGCTGATTTCGATGGAATGCGCTTGAGGCTTCCGGTCGGCCGGACTTCGTCGGGGACTATGGAGGCGCGCGCCTCGCCCGTACGGTTCCTGCCGTCCCGGCTCCTAGCCCGCTTCGTCGAGCCCCGGTGACAGCAGATAGGCTTCATAGCCCTTGTGCGTGAGCACGAAGGCGGCCACAGAGCTTCGCCGCCCGGTATCGCAGATACAGACAAGCCCCTTGTCCACCGGAAGTTGGGCCAGGCGCATGCGCAGCATGTACAGCGGAATATTGAGGGCGCCCGCGATGCTGCGGTTCTGGAACTCGCTGGGCAGACGCACGTCCAGGTAGCGCCAGCGCCCGCTTTCGACCATCGCGTCCGCCTCCGCGCGCGAGACGCGGCGCGTGAGCGGCTCGGTGAGCAGCTTGCGGAAATCCTCCTTTGCCAGCCGCATGAGGGCGCCGCGAGTGAGCATCGTCACGGTGGCGTTGCGCGGCCCATCCGAGATCAGGGCCTCTTCGCCGAAACACGAGCCCGCTTCGAGTTCGGCGAGACGAACGGCCTTCTGCCCCGGCTGCTCCCGCGTGACGATGCAGCGGCCTTCGGTGATCACATAGAAGTAGTCGCCGGCTTCGCCCTGGCTGACGATGATCTGGCCGGGCACGGCCTCGAGGCGCTCCATCCGCAGGAAGATGGCCTGCAGGTTGGCCGGCGGCACCATCTGGAAAGCGTGCGTCTGCAGCAGGCGGGTCATCCAGTCGTCGGCATCGCAGGCCGTCCGCGAGTCCAGCTCGCCCACCTGCAAGGCGTCCGCCTGGTCCTGCGTGAGCATCACGTCCAGCAGGTGGCTGTCGACCGCGATGCAGCGCACGTCGGTGATGCAATATGCATCGGCGTTGCGCGGCGAGTGGTGCGGAATGCGGTGCTGGGCTTCGACGCTCTCGCCGACGATCAGGCTGATCGGTCGCCCGGATGCGTCGCGGATCTCGATCTGCCCCTCGAGCAGGTAGAGAGCACGCTTGGCTGGTTGCCCGATCCGGAACAGGTGCTCGCCGGCCTTGAGGTCGACCAGGGTCGCGTTGCGAGCCAGGTCGCGCCGGCTTTCCCGGCGCAGCGCCCCCATTGGAATCAGCTTGCCGAGAAGTTCGGGAGTAAGGGTGGGAGCAGGGGTCATGCAGTTGCTCTGGTAGCCGACGACTTGTGCCAGAATCCCGTATTCGCCAACCATCTGAAAGGTGGCGGCCTTTGTCAGGAACGATACACCAGCGTGCGGTCCGGACGAAATTGTTGGGAGAAGCTGGCACGAAGCCAGCAGAATCGCTATCGATCACGAGCAACTTCGGAGATACGCCATGGCCAAGAGCAAGCCGAAAAAGAAGGCCGCGCCCGCGGCAAAACGCCCGACCGGTAACAAGCCTGCTGCGAAGAAGACAGTAGCCAGCAAGCCGAAGTCGCCGGCCGGGAAGACGGTTGCCGCGAAGAAGGCGCCCGCCAAGAAGGCTGCCCCCGTGAAGGCCAAGGCCAAGGCCAAGCCAGCGCCGAAGCCGGTCAAGCCGAAGAAGGCGCCCGCCAAGGCCGCCAAGGCGGCGGCGAAGCCGGCGGCTCCGGCGAAGCCGGCGGCTCCGGCGAAGAAGTCGGCGACGCCGGCCGCCAGCGCGCCGAAGCGACCGGTTGCCGTCAGCCATCGCCCCCAGGCCGGCGCCGTGGCAGTACAACCGCGCCCGGCCAAGGCGAGCACACCGACCCGTGCGCGGCCGTCCGATGGGCTGGCCAACGGCGCGATGCCCACCGAGGAGCAGATCCGGCGATCCCCGGAATCGGCCTACATGAATGACAGCCAGCTCGCGTTCTTCCAGGAGCGCCTGCTCCAGATGCGCGACGAAGTCCTGGTCCGTGAGCTTGACGTCAAGGAGCGTCTCCATCAGCGCGAGGTCTTCGCCGACCCGGCCGATCGTGCCAGCGCGGAGGAAGAGCACTGGCTCGACCTGCGGCTGCGCGAGCGCGAGTCGCTGCTGCTCAAGAAGATCGACGATGCCCTGCGCCGGATCCGCGACCGCGAATACGGCTATTGCGAAAAGACCGGTGAGCCGATCGGCATCGCGCGCCTGCTGGCCCGGCCGACCGCCACGGTCTGCGTCGACATCAAGGGGCAGGACGAGCGGGCCGAATCCCAGTACCGCGACCGCTGATCCTGGCGGCAGGAAAACGCCACGACCGGCCGGTCCCATCGCTGCAACCGATTTGATGGAATTCAGGATCAGCACCGCGAGGACCGGCCGGCTCGAAGAGGAACGACTGGCGCAGAAGGCCTGGATTCCCAGGCGGCCTGCCGCCGCACCGGCCATCGAGGCGCTCCTGGGCCGGGAATTCATCGAGCCGCAGGCGGCACGCGACATGGAGGCGCTGGAACTGGGGCGCATCATCGGGTTCGCGAGATCGGTGGTCCCCTGGTATCGGGATAGCGAGCACTGGCGCGCATGCGCGCCCCCCCTGGAAGGGCGGATCGACCGCGACGTCCTTTCGACGCTGCCGGTGCTGGACAAGACGCAGCTGCGCGAACACTTCGAGGCGCTCAACGCCCGGCAGCTGCCCAGGGGCGAAAGCTTCTGCTACGAGACGAAATCCTCGGGCACGACCGGCACGCCCGTGCGCGTGCGGTTCGGCCAGGAGGCGGGAATGGCGTTCGGCCTGCTGTCGCAGCGCCTGCACCGCTGGGCGCGCTTCGATCCGCGACTGGCCCTGGCCGTCATCCGCCTGCCGCGCGATCTGCAAACGAAGGCGGACGGCTCCCGGCTTTCGGACAAGGAAGTGCAGCGCAGCGGCGGCTGGATGTACGTGAGCAACTTCTTCCACACCGGACCGCAGATCTCCATCACGCGCAGCAGTCCGGTGGAATTCCAGCTCGAATGGCTGCGCACCGAGCGCCCGGGCTACCTGATGACCTTCCCTGGGACGCTCGAGACGCTGGTGTATGCGGCGCAGGGCAGCCCGGTCGACAGCCTGCGCGGGCTGCGCGCCATCAGCGCGACGCTCACCGAGGCCACGCGCCAGCAGATCGAATCGGCCACACAGCTCACGGTGCAGCAGCCTTACGGCCTCAACGAGATCGGCATGGTCGCGAGCCGCTGCTCGGCCGGGCGCTACCACGTCAATGCGGAGCACTGTGTCGTGGAAGTGGTGGATGCGGACAATCGGCCCTGCGAGCCGGGCACGTTCGGGCGGCTGCTGGTCACGGCCCTGACCAACGTGGTGATGCCGCTGATCCGCTACGACACGGGCGACATGGCCGAGGCCGTATCCGGCGAGTGCCCCTGCGGGCGCACGCTGCCGGCCTTTGGCCGGGTGCTCGGGCGCTACCGCGCCATGCGCTACACGCCTGAAGGCACGTCGCGCCGCATGAACCTGCTGTTCGACACGCTGCAGGCGCTGCCGCTGGGTGTCCTCGCCGATCTGCGCGAATACCAGCTGCACCAGTACCGCGACGGCCGCTTCGAGATGCGCCTGAATACCCGGGGCGAACCGGATGCCGCGCTCGTCGACGCATTGCGCGAGGCCTGGGACGCAGGGGCAGGGGATGCGCGCCTCGACATCCTGCGCGTGGAGGAGATCGCGGGACCCGCGGCGGGCAAGGCGCAGGACTTCACCTCGGACTTCTTCCCCTCGATCCACGAGGGCGCGTGACGCCGCGCGTCCGGGCCTGCATAAGGAATCGAACATCCTTGGCCACGAGCTGAGGCTGCCCATCCGCAGCCGGAGCCGCCTGGCGACGTTTCCCCAGGCGCTCAGGCGCGCCGCACCGTCACGACGGGACAGCACTCGCCATACGCATAGTCCGGATGCGCGATGGCGTGCACCTGCAGTTCCGGGATGGCGTCGACCATCTCGACAAGACCCGATTCATCGGTGAGGTGATATTCGGCCGTGCTGCCGCTGTGCACGTGCAGCCTGTCGACGTGTTCCGGATTCCAGGCCAGCTGATCGACCAGGAACCTGCCGTCATCACTCATGGCGTGGATCCGTGCCACGACGTCCCGGGGCCGCACGCCGGCCGCCGCACTTTCCTGCAGGGCACCCCACAACCGCAGCTTGAGCTGATCCAGCGAAGCGACGCGGCGTCCGTGCAGGTCCGCGACGATCGCTTCCAGGCTACCCGTCCTGCCCATGGGCGCGAACAGGCGCACCGCGAACACGCCGTGCGGCGACAGTACGCGGGCGACCTCCCGCAGCAGCCGGTGCTGATCGGCGATGGACAGCAGCCCGAATCCGCCGTCGCACAGGATGATGTCCCGGGAGGCACGCGGAAACGGCATGTCGGTCCATGAGCCCACGCGGGCCAGGTCCGCCGGCCCCGGCCAGACAGCCTCGATCATGTCCACCGAGCTGTCGAGCGCCGCGAGTCGTGTACCGGGCGGCCAGTGCAGCCCGCTGCAGAGCTCCGGCGTGACGCCCAGTATCAACGCGCGCGGCGCGCCCAGCCCATCTTCCTGCCAGGCCGCGATGGCCTGCTCGAACAAGACCAGGTCCGGCGCGGCCGGACGAAGCGGCGGACCCACGAGGCTCCACGAGCGGGCGACACCTGACCAGTGACTGTTCCGGTCGTTCACCGGTAGCGCGCCATCTGCGGAAATTCCGCGAGGCTGCGGTCGAAGCGTTCCTGGAAGGCGGCAAGTTGCGCTTCGCTCAGCGTCCGACGGCCGTCGCCGATCTCGCCGCGGCGAATGAACTGGTCGGCATTCCTGACCAGGTACGGCGCCGTCTTTTCCCTGCCGGCGAAATGCGCGTTGCGCGGCCCCAGCTGCTGCTCGTGCTCCTTCATGCTGCTGAAGTTGGACTGGCTGCGCGTCCGTTCGAGCACCTGTGCGTTGACGTCGATTCCGCAGAAGCGCGCCATCTCCAGCACCGTCTCGTCGAAGCGCGTCTTCAGATCCTCGTAATGCAGGTAGTGGATCGGAAGCCCGTGCCGGTTCTCGAGCCAGGGGCGCAGGTGGTCGAACCAGTTGTATTCGGTGTTGTGCAGGAAGTCGTCGAAGTGCTGATCGAATGTTCCCGTGTAGCGCTTGAAATTGCACCGGTGGTGATACAGCGAAACGCACACGTCCCGGCCGTCACGCAGCACGAACAGGATGCGGCCCCGGTGACCCTTTCCGAAGCGGCGGTAGTCGTCGTGGGATTTCAGGATGCGGGGCGCGGGCGTGACGGCCGGTTCGACTTCCCGCACGGCCGCGTACCAGACCCAGGGGGAGATATCGAACAGGTGGTCGAAGCTCATGTCCCCATCCGTTGTCAGCTGGTAGAGGATGATCTGCGCCCAGGTCGTGCCTGATTTGGAGAACGTGGAGACGTAGATATCGGAGTCGGCATGGCCGAAGCGTGCCGTGTAGAGCCGATAGCGATATTCGAATTCGAGGTCGCGCAGCGGCTTGAAAGGCAGCAGGCGCGCCAGCGCGCGCGTCAGGGCGTGGCCGGCCTCCAGTCTGCGGATATGCGCTGCATCTCGGACGACGACAATGGAGGGGTGGGACATGCGGCGCAATCTTCTGGCACAGGGCGCCTTCGGTCAATGAAAGCCAGTTCTCCTTGTGCCGGCACCAAGGATTTCGGTGCCGTGTCTTGCGGGCGAAGAAGGGAACATCCCGTCGTACCGCGATACGGCTCCGCGCTTGTCGCGCGCGTCCGCAAGTAGGCGGTTCGGCACCGCCGACCGTCCACCCTGAAAACCGTCCGCACCGAAAACGGACGGAGGCCCGCGACATCGACCGCAGCTCTCAGTGTCGCGCCGCCTTCAGGCAGAACGCCCTCGGCGAGACCCCCTCGCGATCGCGGAACGAGCGCGTGAAATTGGCAGGGTCGTTGAAGCCGAGCGAGTAGGCGACCTCGGTGATGCTCATCACGCCAGCGCGGAGGCGCTCGCACGCGAGCTCGTGCTGGATGCGTCCTGACAGCTCGCGGAACGTGGTGCCCTCGCGCTCCAGGTAGCGGTTGAGCGTGCGCGGCGAGATGTTGAGCAGTGCCGCCAGTTCGCCAAGAGTCGGCAGGCCCTCACTGACCTCGCGCAGGTTCATGGCAACCCAGTCGGCGAAGCGGCCCACGCGGGTGACCTGTGCCACCCGTGCACGACAACGCTCCTCCGCGACCTTGAGGGCGCTGGAATCGGCGAGGTCCAGGGGGTGGCGACGCAGGTCGGCCGCAAAGTGCAGCCGTACGCCGGGCGTGGGCTCCACACCGAACGCCACCTCCAGTCCCCGGATCTCGCGGTAGCGCCGCGCGTGCGCGGGCCGCGGAATCGAAAGGTGCATGCGGCAGGGCGGCACATGCTTTCCTGCCAGGTCCTGCACGTCGCGGAACGCCGCCATGCCGATCGCCTCGAGATGGAAGGCCAGGCATTCGCGTCCCATCGCGACCAGCGGCGTGAAGTGCAGTTCACTGGCATCGGCCTGGCTGCGGTATCGCATGCGGAAGCTGGGCATGACCAGCCGGAAGTAGCGCGCCACGAAGCTCATCGCGCGTTCGATATCGGGGCTGCTCAGCATCCCGAAGCCGACCAGGCTGTGGGCACTCACGCTGAGCCGTTTGCCCAGGTCGAAGCCGAGGTCGGTGCGCCCGGTGAGCTCGCCCAGATGGACGACCAGCTTTTCCACCTGCGAGAGCTTCAGCGTCGCGTCCGTCTCGCTGGCCAGGCGGGTCGGCAGGCCCAGTTCGCGCAGCACCTTGATCAGGTCGACGCCATGGCCGGCCAGCACTTCGGCAAGACGCAGGTAGTAGCGCGCAGGAACGCGCAGTTCTCGGCGGCTCATCGAATCACCTTACCCGGCGGGCTGTCCGATATTCACAGGATGATGGCGCGATATCACAAGAACGGCCAGGACCGGCCGGAGAATATTCGCCTGCGCGTCTGCCGCAACACGCCGGCGGTGAAAGCCGCCCTGGCGTGCTCCGGAAACCCATCATCAGGACGCAGTCGGCCCGGTGGCGGTCACGCGACGCTCTTGTGTCTCGACTCGTCGGCCGGAGCGATGCGGCGATCGAGGAGAGCAGGGCGCCCGAGTTCGACGCAGGTGCGTGCCGCGGTGCTGGAGCCGCCGACCGATACGTTGCCTGCTGGCGCATGTTCACAAGTAGGTGACGCGCAATCACAAGTCTCACGCTCTCCTCGAAGGCAGGATGCAATCGACAACACAAAGGAAAGCCCGAATGGATGCAACGACGAATGGCCTGGCCGCTGCCGAGGGCACGCCCTGGTCCGACGGCAAGCGCTACTGGTGGCTGCTGAGCCCGGCGCTGCCGCTGATCGCGCTGTTTGCGGTGTTCGGCGCCATCGCCGGCGGACCCACCTTGCTGCTGTGGGTGCTGCCGCTGGTGTTCTACGGCATCGTGCCGTTCCTGGACTGGTTCATCGGCGAGGATCGCGTGAACGCGCCGGAATCCGCGGTGGCGGGGCTGGACCAGGATGCCTGGTATCGCCGCATCGTCTATCTCTACATTCCCACGCAGTACGTGCTGACCGCGGCCGGTGCCTGGTACGCGGTACAGGGTGGGCTGGTGTGGTGGGAACTGATCGGCCTGATCCTGAGCGTCGGCATGATCAACGGCGTGGGCATCAATACCGCGCATGAGCTGGGGCACAAGACCAACTCGCTCGAGCGTTGGCTCGCCAAGATCACGCTCGCGCCGGTGGCCTACGGGCACTTCTTCGTCGAGCACAACAAGGGTCATCACAAGAACGTGGCGACGCCGGACGACCCGGCCAGCTCCAAGATGGGTGAAACCTTCTGGGCATTCCTGCCGCGCTCGGTCGTCGGCAGCGCGAAGTCGGCATGGCACATCGAGGCGGATCGACTCGAGCGACTGGGCAAGTCGGCGTGGTCGGTCGGGAACGAGAACCTGCAGGCCTGGGCCATGACCGTGGCGCTGTTCGGCGGGCTCAGCGCCTGGCTCGGACCCTGGGCGCTGGCCTTCCTCGTCGCCCAGGCGGTCTACGGATTCTGCCTGCTGGAGGTGGTCAACTATCTCGAGCACTACGGCCTGGTGCGCCAGAAACTTGCGGACGGGCGCTACGAGCGCTGCCAGCCCAGGCACTCCTGGAACTCGAACCACGTGGTCACCAACCTGCTGCTGTACCAGTTGCAGCGGCACTCCGATCACCACGCCAACCCGACGCGGCGCTACCAGGCGCTGCGCCACTTCGACGACAGCCCTCAGCTTCCCTCGGGCTATGCGGGCATGATCCTGATCGCCTATTTCCCGTTCCTATGGTTCCGGCAGATGGACCCGCTGGTGGCGCAGCACCACGGCGGCGACCTGACCAAGGCCAACCTGCATCCTGCGGCACGCGCGCGCCTGCTGGCCCGATATGCACCGCAGATGAAGCCGGTGGTGGTGCACAGCGCCGATGCCGACAACACGGCACAGCCGCAACCTGTCCTCACAGCGGCCCAGCACCAGTGCCCGAACTGCGCCTTTGTCTACGACGAGAACCTCGGCGCGCCGTACGAGGGCTATCCGGCCGGAACGCGCTGGTTCGATTTGCCGCGGGACTGGACGTGCCCCGATTGCGCCGTTCGCGAGAAGCCCGATTTCGTGGCGCTGGCAACCTGATCGGAGAGGCACGCACGCCGACGCAGGAGGGGTACGGTTCGCCGGTGGCTCGCGCCGAATCCACGCATCGCGCGTCCAGCGTCGAGCGTCGAGCGTCGAGCGTCGAGCGTCGAGCGTCGAGCGTCGAGCGTCGTCGATCATGCCGCCACTGTTTGGCAGACGGGCTCCATGGGGTTCCGGTCGATGGCGACGAGCAAGGACGCGGCGACAGTGCCGCAGTGGCAGCCAAGGCGCGCGGGACCCGTTCTTCGTGTCCGGTAACCAACGGGTCGATATTCCAACTCGCCAAGCCTTGCCTTATCTGTGAAGGTCGCATCCGTGAAGGTCGCGGACCGGGAGCCGATGAGAATCGGCAGCCGGTCCAACCGAGGAGATCTGGTGCGAGCGGCCCAACAACAGGGACGGATGGGTGATTCCCAAATAGCCGCCACATGGCGCTTGGATGCTCGGGTCGGGGTAAACGTACCCGCCGTGTAAAAACTGCACTTTCAGATTCCGCGCCGCGCCTGCCGCCTCGAATTCCCCCGCCGGTGGGCCGGTAACTGGCATACCGCTCCGACTGATATCGGCCGCGCTTTTCCCGGTCTGAGCGACCGGTGGTACCGTTCGGATCAAGCGAATTTGGTCTGGGGGCGTCATGGGCACGATGCAGATCTGGCAAGGGACCTTCCTGGGGCGAAGGACGCTCCCTGCTGAGCTCAGCGAGTATCAGATCCAGGCCTTCTTCTCCTTCAGCGCCAGCGACCTGGAAGCGCTGGAACAGTCGTTCCGTCCATTCACGCGCATCCCCGCCGCGATCCAGCTCGGCTTCCTAAGCCTGTCGGGGACCAAGCTGGACTCGATCAACGTATTGCCTCGAGACCTGCTCAAGCACGTCAGCGCGCAATTGGGCCTGCCCGCCCCCACCATCGCTTCCCTGAAGCGGTTGTACAAGAGCGAACGAACCAAGATGAAGCAGCTGGCCTGGGCGATGGATCGCCTGGGATGGCAGAAGCCGACGTTCGATGCGGATCGACAGCTGGCGGACTACCTGGACCAGGTGGCGGCGGCGGCGATTTCCAAGGAGGAATTGCTCGACAAGGCCCGCCGCTGGAGCTACGACCATAAATACCTGCTCCGTGCCGAGTCGGCGTACGAACGCGTTTGCGGCAGCAAATTCGCGGCCTCCGAGCAGGCTCTCATCAAGGAAATCGATCGCGTCGTTCCGCGGGCAAAACGCGAGGAATGGTTGCAGGCGCTGATGGCCCAGCATAGCGAGGGCCGCGCCACCGTCATGGAGTGGCTCAAGAAGCCGCCGAGTGGTAAGGGCCCGCGGGCGCGCGAGAACGTGAGCAAGAAGGTCGCCTTCCTCAAGAAGCTCGGCGTGAGCCGCACCATCATCCAGAGCATCCCGGTCGAACGCGTGAAGCATTACGCGCAGGAGTTCGCCAATCGCAGGCCGTCCCGCATCGAGCGGCTGACGGACCCACTGCGGACGCTCGAACTCGTGTCCTTCTTGTGGCACACGCTGATGCGACAGTCGGACCTCGTCATCCAGATGTCGCGGAAAGCGTTTGCGACGCTGAAGACATCGCTGCGCACGCAGGTCGCGGAGAAGAACGCCGCTTCGGCGTTGGACTTGATGCGCGGCATGGAAGACATCCGGGCCGTGATCGAAAGCGAAGAGCTCGATCTCGAGGCGACCCGCAAGACGACGCTGGAGATCCTCGCCCGCTTCGTTGGCGTGGTGAAGCCGAACAAGTCCGAAGCGACGCGCGAACTGCTCATCAAGGAGTACGGCACCGTCGAAGGCTTGGTCCGGCCCTTGCTCGATCTGGACCTTGAGTCGTCGAAGGACGGTGTTGCCAAACAATCCGTCGAGATGCTCCGGGAACTCTTCGAAGGCAAGAAGAAGCGGCTCCCCGGCGAGGCTCCGTGCAGGGACCCGTGGGACGAGCTGGTCAACAAGAACACGGACGCCGAAGGCGCCTTCCGTGCGTTCGCGGCCTCGACCCTGGACGAAGCCCATCGCGCGTTGCGAGCCGGCGAGCTGTACGTGTCCCATAGCGAAGATCACCGTGGCTTCGACGAACTTCTGATCGCGGCCGATGCCTGGAAGGTGCAGCGCGGGCGCTACTACTCAGAACTCAACCATCCCGAACGCGCCGAGGATTTCCTGGCGCCGTTCCTGGCGCAGTTACCGATCAAGCTCAAGGAGCTGGCGGATGCGTGCGCAGCCGGC
>CAMLNE010000115.1 GCA_946481265.1 uncultured Panacagrimonas sp.
GACCAGCAGCTCGACGAGTTGAAGGACTGGAAGCGTTTTTCGGTGACGCCGAAGCGCGCCGAGCTGATCGAGGAGATGGAGTCGCTGGTCGACTCGAGCCTCGATCCGCTGGCACTCGCCGACAGGATCAAGAGCCTGAAGGATGAGTGGCGCATCCTGGGCAAGGGCGTCGGGGAGGATATCGAAGCCGATGCGCTACGCTTCCAGGAGGCCGCAAAGACGGCTTTCCTGCCCTGCAGCGAGTACTTCGCTGCGCAGGACCTCGTCCGCGAGGAGAATCTGCGGCGTCGCGAGGTCCTGCTCGCCGGGTTGACCGCCTTCGAGGCGGCGACCCAATGGGAGCAGCAACCCGACTGGCGGACGGTCATCGGCACCCTGCGCGAGGCCAAGCAGGAATGGCGCCGCTGTTCGCCGGTGGACCCCCAGGCCGCGAGGCAGCAGCAGGAAGTGTTCGCCGCCCTCACCGCGCGCCTGCAGGGTCGAGTGGATGCCGAGCACGCCCGCAACCTCAAGGTGAAGGAGTCGCTGATCGAGCGTGCCCGGCTGGCGCTTGGCGATGCGGAGGGGCGCAAGGCAACCGATGCGATCAAGGCGCTGCAACAGCAGTGGCGAACCGTGGGGCCGGTGCCGCGCGAGGCGGACCAGCGCCTCTGGGCGGAATTTCGCAGGCACTGCGATGCGGTGTTCCAGAAGCGCGAGCAGGCGTCCGCGGCCTTCGCGGCGGGGCTCGAGAACAACAAGCTGCAGGCCATTGACTTGTGCGAACAGGTCGAGGCGATCGCCGCTCTCGAGGGGCCGGAACTGCGGACGCGCGCCGCAGCGCGGATCGAATTGCGACGCGCGTTCGAGGCACTCGGCGAATTGCCGCGTGCGGATGCGCGCAGCCTTCACGACCGGCTCGGCCGAGCCTTGGCAGGATGCGAAAAGTCGCTCGCGCGACAACATGCACGCGACGCCGAGCAGGGATGGAACGATCTGTTCGAGGCCGCCAACCATGTACGCGCCTACACGCTCGCGCGGGCCCGCGGCCTGGACGCGGTGCACCTCGACAGCCTGAAAGCGGCGGCCGACGCCTGCATGGCCTCCGTCGCGCAATGGCCGAAGGATGGACTCGATACGCTCAGGCAGGTGCTCGCCCACGAGGTGCCGGCCGATCTGGCGGCCAACGAGGCGGCGCTGAGAATGCTCTGCATCCGGGCCGAGATCCGGTCCGACCTGCCGACACCGCCGGAAGATCAGGCCCCGCGTCGCGACTACCAGCTGCAGCGCCTGGTGCAGCAGATGGGCCAGGGCCTGCGGGCCGACGAGGCGCAATGGGACAGCCTGGCGCTCGAGTGGCTGCGGGTGGGCCCCGTCGAGCAGTCGGTGTACGCGTCTCTGCTGCGCCGCTTCCGGCGCTGTCGCGACCGGGGCGATCCGAAGGGCCAATAGCCCGGGCCCACACCGCGAGGCCGGATCGCCACCACGGCCGCGCCCATCCCGGCGCCGCATCGCCGCTGCTGCTGCATCGTTTCGAGGGCCGCCGGCATGGCGGCCTCGCGGCCCGCACCGCGTGGGCGCACCACGTGGACGCGCAGCGAGGCCCGCGGCAGGAAGACGGCGACGTCGATGTTGCGCGAATCGCGCAAAGCGCTCGCGGGTTCGCCTGAGGGCCGCAGCGGGGAAACACGGAAGCAGCGCGCGAAGGCAGCCGGGATGAGGACGCCGCCCAGGCGCCCGCGGAGGCAACCCGCCGCACAAACGACCGCGCGGACCGCTGCGCATTCCGGCATCGCCCTCGCGCGGGATGCCGGGCACAAGGCAGGTCCGGAGCCTGGCCAGGTGGAAGCCGGCGCTTGCGGGATGGCACAGTCGGACGATGAACGCGATTCCGTTCCGCCCGGCGGCCCCGGCGCCGCGCGTCGTGCTGTTCGACTGGCACGCCACGCTCGCCGACACGATGGACGCGATGTACTACGCGCTCGACGAGGTGATCCCCAATCTTGCCGCGCTGGGGCTGGCCGGGCGCCTGGTGCTGCCCGGGCAGTCCAGGACCGAGGAGGACGCCAGGCTCGTGCAGTACGTGCGCGAGAAGGGCGCGCTGCATCCCAAGATCAAGGCGCAGCGGAAGATCTCCCGGACCGACATCTTCGAGCTGCTGTTCGGCCCCGACGAGGAGGCCAAGCGGATCGCCCATCGCGAGTTCGATCAGATCTACGAGCGCCACTTCGGCCCGGTGCGGCCGATGGAACCCGGCGCCCGTCTGCGCCTCGAGGCATTGCGCGCGCGCGGCATCCGCCTGGGCGTGCTGTCCAACCGCGCGCGCCGCTTCATGGCGCACGAGATCTACACGATCGACGGCAGCGGCTGGCTGGAGTTGTTCGACACGATGGTCTGCGGCGACGACGTGCGGCGACGCAAGCCCTTTCCGGATCTGATCGAAACCGCGCTCGCGCAGCTCGGCGAGCCGGTCGGGCCGCAGTGCTGGTACGTCGGGGACAGCGTGGCGGACATCGAGGCCGGCAGCCGCGCCGGCGTCACCACGCTGTTCTACAACGGCGCCGCCTGGGACCTGGCATGGATCGACAAGATCTTCCCGCGCACGAAGCAGTATCCGTACTACCCCGACGGTGTCGTGCGAAACCTCGACGAACTGCTCGAGGCCTTGCCGCCGCCATCCTGACCGGCGCCGCGTCGCCGCGTCGCGCGGGCCTGCGGTTCACCAGCCCGAGCTGGCACCGCCGCCGCCCGAGCGGCCGCCGCCCGAGGATGAGGAGAAGCTGCGACCCGACGAGGACGATGCGCGGCTCGCGCGGTAGGCAGGCGTGTAGCGGTACACGCCCGGCGTGGACTCCTCCAGATGACCCTTCTTGATCAGCGCGGCGCGCTGCCGGGCAATGTTCTCGAGGTGCTTGCGGTAGCGCGCGGGCGAACCGTAGCGGAATCCGGACAGGTAGATCACCAGCCCGAGGATGAGCGCCGGCGCCACCATCAGGGGGTAGTACGCCATCTTCTCCACCGAGGACAGGATGAAGACGAACACGCCGGGATTGAGGGAAAGAAAGCCGAGGATCCAGAGGTTCGGCTGCCAGCGGCCGTCGCCGGTGGTCTTGACGACCTGCTCGTCGTGCAGGCCCAGGAGCGGGTGCGCTTCCAGCAGGCGCCGCCGCCGGCGCGCCACCCAGGCATTGCGGATCGGCATGAACAGCCACAGCGGCACGAGGAAGACACCCCAGGCGATCAGGCCGCGTCGCCACGCGAAGGCGTCATCGGGTTCGGCTGCCGCCGCCAGTTCCTGCATCGCCAGCGGATCCTGTTCGACGACGCGGGACAGGAAGCCGAAGGCGTTGATGATCGCGCCCGTCGTGTCGCCTGCCCGCATTCCCGGCGCCAGATAGGCGTCCAGGGCGTGCAGCGCCGCCACGTCGGGGATGCTGCCTTCCAGTCCGTAGCCGACCTCGAAGCGCGACTTGCGGTCGCTCATCGCCAGCACCAGCAGCAGGCCGTTGTCGACGCCGGCCTGGCCGAGCTTCCACTGTTCGAAGGCCTGGTTCGCGACGTTCTCGATCGGCTCGCCGCCGAGCGTGTCGACGATCAGGACCGCGCCCCAGACATGGCTCGTGTCGCGGATGCGTTGCAGCTCGAGATTGACCTGCTCCCTGCCGGCCGCGGGAAGGAACCCGCCGGGATCGACGACATTGGGAGTGAACGCCGGGATCGGAAACGTCGCGAAGGCCGGCGCCGCGAGCAGGAAGGCCAGGAGCGCGGCGGCGAGCAGCCTCGGGATGTGCATCGACGTCTCCCTGTAGGAGTGGAAGCGGAACCTGTGCGGCGCGCAGGACTGCGCGCAGGGTAGACGAGCCCGGCCCGGCACCGTGCGCCCCCTCACGCAGGGGCGGCCTGTCCGCCGCCCCTGCGGCTAGGCGTTCACGGCCTGCTGGCCGCGCACCAGCCTGCCCGGCAGCGCGCCGGTCGCCTGTCCGTTGCGGTAGATCATCTCGCCCGACACGAACGTCGCCTCGATTCCCTCGCAATCCTGGATGAAGCGCGCGCCGCCGCCCGGCAGATCCTCGACCCTGTGCGGCGTCCTGAGCATCAGCCGGTCGATGTCGAGGATGTTGATGTCGGCCTTGCAGCCGGTCACGAGCCGGCCGCGGTCGTGCAGGGAGAAGAAGCTCGCCGGGTCGTGCGTGATGCGACGGATGCCCTGCGCCAGATCGAGCAGCTTCTCGTCGCGCACCCAGCGCGTGAGCAGGAACAGGTTGGCGCTGCTGTCGCAGATCGAGCCGACATGTGCGCCGCCGTCGCCGAGCGCGGAGAGGGTGTGCGGGTGGCGGAGCAGCTCGCCGATGACCTGCGATGACTTGCTGGTGGCGGGGATGTAGATGAGCGCGCGCGCATCGTTGTCCAGCAGGAAGTCGTAGAGCCATTCCTGCGGATCGCGGCCCTCGCGCGCGGCACGCGCGGCGATCGAGTCCTCCGACCTGGGCAGGTAGTTGATCGGCTCTTCCATCGGGTACATCTGGTCGTAGCTGCGCTCGAGCAGCTGCACGAAGATGTGCGGGTTGTCGTTGGCCTCCGACAGGATCTGCGCCCTGGTCGCCGGATCGCGCAGCCTGGCCAGCCGCTCGCCCTCATCCGCGATCGCCGCGATCTTCAGGTAGGTGGGGCGCCGGTAGAACGGACTCATGCTGGCCGGATGACCCATCAGGATGCCGATGGGGCGGGAGATCACCTGTCCGCGGATGTCCAGGCCCTCGGCCTGGGCGGACTCGAGCCGCTCGAGCTGCGTGCGCCAGAGGTTTGGATCGGGATTGGCGCCGGCCGGCGGCCGGTCGAACGCGAGCAGCGTAAAGGTGCCCTTGGCGCCGGTGCGCTGGCTCACGTCACGCAGGATGCCGAACTCCGCCTCGGCGTCGACCCAGTCGGAGATGAACTGCAGGACATGGCCCTTGTCGCCGGACAGGCAGGCGCCCAGCGCCTTCATCTCCGTCACGGCCGCGCCCATCGTCGGCACCGCTTCGCCGCTGCTGCTGCGGTGCAAAAGCGTGCGCGAACTCGAAAAGCCGATGGCGCCGGCATCCATCGCCTCGCGCACCAGCTTCTGCATGGCCTCGATGTCCGTGGGCGTGGCGGCCTCGCGGTCGACACCGCGCTGTCCCATCACATAGACGCGCAGCGGGGCGTGCGGCAGGAAGGCGGCGACGTCGATGTCGCGTGGCCGCTCCTCCAGCGCGTCGAGGTACTGCGGAAAGCTCTCCCAGTTCCACTTGATGCCCGCGGCCAGCGCCGATCCGGGGATCTCCTCGACGCCTTCCATGAGCTGTACGAGGACGTCGCGGTCGCTCTGGCGGCAGGGCGCGAAGCCGACGCCGCAGTTGCCGAGCACCACGGTGGTGGCGCCCAGGTTGGAGGAGGGCGCCAGGTGCGAGTCCCAGGTGGCCTGGCCGTCGTAGTGGGTGTGCACGTCGACGAAGCCGGGCGTGACGGCCTTGCCGGCGGCATCGATCTCCTGCACCGCCGTGCCGGCGATGCGCGGCGCGATCTGCGCGATGCGGCCGTTGCGGATGGCGAGGTCGGCGACGTAGGGCGCGGTGCCCGTGCCGTCGATGATCTGGCCGTTGCGGATCAGGACGTCGAAATCCGGCATGGGACTCTCCTGCTGCCTGCGTGGGGGGCGAGTGTGCTGTTCTAGCCCATCGGCGGGACGGGTTCAAAGCCAGGCCCGTCCGGCGGGCGCCGGCCGGGCGACGGCCGCATCACCCAATGGATCGCTGGGGAAGCGACTTGTAGTGCCGCCACACGCCGAGCAGGGCGAGCCCGAGCATGATGTGCACGCCGATCACCGGCGGCCAGCCCGTCAGGTAGATGATGTCGTTGGCCAGGCCGCCCTTGAACGGCGCGCCACCGAAGGACAGGCCGCGCGTGCCGTAGAGCGCGTTGAAGATCGGCGGGATGGTGAACATCCAGGCCGTGATCAGCGCCGACCAGAAGAACCACTTGAACTGGCGCACGCCGAGCCGCAGGAAACGCCCGCCCGCACCCCAGGCCAGCAGCAGCAGGCCGTGCGTGATGCCCTCCATGTGGGCCATGCGCCAGGCGCGGCCGTCATCGGGCACCGAGATGGGGATGTCGATGGGCAGCGGCCACAGCACGATCTTGCCAAGCAGGGTGAAGAACCAGATCCAGCCGATCACGATGGCGAGGATCAGCAGGCCCACGCCGTTGAGGAACAGCAGCGTGCGCATGCGCTCGCTCATGCTCGCGTTGCCGTCGACGACGGCGGATGCTTCGGTCGGATTCATGTGCGGAGGAGTCCCTATCGATTCTTGTCGTGGTTATGGGGGCAGCGGAACCGGGCTGGCGGCATCCAGGCGCGTCGTGTCCAGCCGCAGGGACGCGCGATCGGCCTCGAACAGGCGCGCCCACTCCATCGCCCAGGCCGGGTCACGCACCCGCTGCGGGTTGTAGCCGGGTACCAGGATGCGCAGCAGCTTCGGCGTGAGCTTGCGGAAGATCCGCCCGATGATCAGCAGCAGGGCGACGCGCGAACGCAGCCTGCGCCACAGGCCGTCCTCCTTGAGCAGCGCCTGGTAGTTCCCGCGCGTGAGCAGGAAGATGTGGGTCAGCGCATAGAGCAGGCCGTGAACCCGGCGGAAGTAGTTCCCGTGCAGGTGCTCGAAGACGTCGAAGGCGACATTCTTGTGCTCGATCTCCTCGACGAAGTGCCAGAGGATCAGCGAGGCCACGCCGCTCTGGCTGTTGCCGAACAGGTACTCGCGATCCGAGATCAGCATCTGCCCGACGGCGAGCGCCATCGACTCGAAGCCTTCGGCGTAGGCAAGGTTGAAGGCGAGGCTGCGGGTGGATTCGAGGCTGGCGTATTCCCGCGCGAGCCGCGCCTCGATGGCATCGATCGAGCGGTAGCCGCGCGCCTTGAGCTCGTCGTTGAACACGCGGTGCTGCTTGTAGTGCGTGGCCTCCTGGCGGATATAGCGGTCGAGTTCGGCCTGCAACGCGGGATCGCGCACCAGCGGTCGCGCGGCGCGCATGGTCTTGATCAGGTAGGGCTCGAGGTAGGGCATCGCCAGCGAGCCGGCGTTGACGATGTGCGAGAACTCCGGCCTGGCGGGATTCCAGTGCGCGCCCATCGTGTCCGGGTAGGCGAATTCCACCTGGCGGACCGTCATGCGGCTGTCCGCGGCTGCGGTTTCGGCGGTCATCCTGTGTTCCTCCTGCGCGGGTTGGCCCTCTTGGTGGGGCTCGCGCGCGGCGTCATCGTTTGGTTCGCGGCGGGGAAGTGTCAATCCCCTCTTCGGGCGAAGGGCTCGGAATGGCCGAGCGTAGCCCGGACGAAGTCCGGGAGTTCCCTGATCATCGGCGAGCCCGTCCCGGACTTCGTCCGGGCTACGGCATTGCGACGCGCGGCGCGGGCGCCCACAGCGCACGGCCTTCGCGGCGGCAGCGCCGGTAGTGGATGAGCAGCTCGGCGACGAACAGGTTCGGCACCCAGCACATCCACAGCGCGGTGAGATAGTTCTCGTGCCAGGGCAGCCCGGCGTGGTCCATCAAGGGAATCATCATGCGCAGGGTCGTGCCCGACAGCGTCTGGCTGTAGCTGCGGATCATCCATTCGCCGTGCGCAAGGTAATCACCCTGCCAGAGCCGCAGGGCGCCGAGCGCCGTGAAGGCGAACGTGGTCGATGCGACGCCGACGATCGCGAGGACCGCCGGCAGGCCGGGTTCGGCGGGCAGCGACACCGCGAAGATGCCACCGGCCAGCGACCCGACCAGGGCCGCGGGCATGTAGACCCTGCCGACGGCGCGGTGCAGCCTCGGCTTGCGCCGCCGCAGCATCGGCACGAACTGCAGGCCGCCGATCGCCAGCGCGGTGCCCATGCCCGTGATGTGCAGATAGAGCAGCAGCGGATGCTGCTTGAACTTGGGTAACTGCTCCGCGACGAAATCGTTGAAGCCCTGCATGCCCACGATCTCGTAGATGTGGTTGAGATGCAGCACGCCCTCCGGCCCGGTCGCGAGGTAGCGCAGCGCATGGGCGCCGATGAAGAGCGAGGGCAGGGCCAGCGCCAGCCAGAAAGCCCAGGACGCGCGGCTCCATCGCGGTTGGGCCGCTGCGATCGCGGTGGAGCGGACGGACGAGTTGAGGGTGCTGGTCGACATCGTGGACTCCGGTGAGCGCCCGGGCGGGGCTGCCGCATCTTGCGCAGCGGAAACGGCCGTCGATTGACATCTCGCGACAGAGTTTTAGCTTTATGCGACATGAGCATCCTGATCCGGTCGACCGTCCTGGAGGGCTTCCGCGACCTGGTCGCGGACCTGGACGGCGATGCGCAAGCCCTGCTCAAGCGCTTCGGCCTGGATCGTGCCGATCCGCATTCGCCCACCGCGCTGATCTCGTACGAAGCACTCCTGCGCCTGCTGGACCTGTCCGCGCGAACGCTGTGCTGCCCGAATTTCGGCGCGCGGCTGGCGCGGTTCCAGAGCCTGGACAAGCTGGGGCCGCTGGCATTGCTCGCGATCAACTGCCGTACCGTGGAAGCCGCGATCCTCAGCGTGGGTGTGCACCTGCACACCTATACGCCGGGCGTGAAGATGGAGCTGCTGCGGTCCTCCCGCCAGGCCTCGTGCCTGCGCTTCGACGTGGAGATGCCGTCGGGCTGCACGGTGGGACGACAGCAGATGGTGGAGTTCTCGCTGGCCTTCGCGGTGAGCGGACTGCACCTGCTCGCGGGCGAGACCTTCCAGCCCGAAGCGGTGCTGCTGCGACATGAAACGCCGCTGCCGGCCAGGAGCTACCGGCCGGACTTCGGCGTCGCGCCGCTGTTCGCGCAGCAAGTCGATGCGCTGATGATCGCGCCGCGCTGGTTGCGCCAGCCGCTGCGACTCGCCGACGAGCGCCTGCGTCAGGCGATAGACGACTACCTCGAGCCGCTGATCCGGGGCGACCGGCTGGTGCTGGACCAGCAGGTCGAGCAGCTCATCATCCGGCTGCTGCCCACCGGGCGCTGCAATCTCGAAACGGTGGCGAGCCAGCTCTCGATGCACCCGCGCACGCTGCAGCGCAAGCTCGAGCAGAGCGGCGTGTATTTCGAGGAGGTGGCGGATCGCCAGCGCCGCGAGCGCGTCCGGGAATTGCTCAGCGGCACGCACATTCCGCTGTCGCACGTCGCCGGCCTGGCCGGGTTCAGCGAACAGAGCAGTCTCACGCGGGCCTGCCGTCGCTGGTTCGGGACCACGCCCCTGAAGCTGCGGCAACCTCCGTAGCCCGGACCAAGTCCGGGGGCTTTTCTCTTCGCCCGGGCCAGAATTCCCGGACTGCGTCCGGGTTATCTCAAGGCGAAACCCGCATAGCCCTGGTCGGCGGACTCCGCAAACTTCTGCGCGTACAGCGGCAGGCCACCGCCGTAGTTGAGCACTTCGATCGGCTTGCCCGGCACGTTGGAGCCGTTGTACCAGGAGTCGGTCTGCGGGATCAGCGTCATGTTCGCGACCTCGCGGTTGTGCTCCACCCACTGGTCCTCGGCGGCGAGCGTGGGCTCGATGCGCTTCACGCCCATGCGACGCATGTCGTCGATGATGCGCACCACCATGTCGCCCTGCACCTCGGCCGTGGTCGGTCCATTCGACCAGCCGGAGGGACTCTGTGGCCCGTACAGCCAGTACATGTTCGGATAGCCCGCGCTGGACAGGCCCAGGAAGCTGCGCACGCCGGTCTTCCACTTGTCCGAGAGCAGCCGCCCATCCGTGCCGCGCACCTGGATCGCGAGGATGCCGCCGCTGACCGCGTCGAAGCCGGTACCCATGACGATGATGTCGAGTTCGGTCTCGCCCTCGTCCTGCGTGCGGATGCCGCGCGGCGTGATCTCCTGGATGGGCGAGGTGCTGATGTCGATCAGCGAGACGTTGTCCTGGTCGAACAGGTCGTAGTACCACTGCTCGAGCGAGACGCGCTTGCAGCCGAAGGCATACGGCGCCTTCATCGGCGCGAGCTTCTCGCGTTTCACCGGGTCCTTGATGCGCGGACGCGTCTTGTCGCGCCAGAACGCGTAGGCCTCGTCGTTGGACTCGCGGCTGGCGATGGTGTCCTCGAAGTTGGCGAGCCAGAACGGGAAGCCGCCCTGCGCCCACAGCTCCTCGTAGACACGCTGGCGTTCCTCCTTCGATACCGACAGCGCCGATCCCGGTCGCCAGGTGAAGTCGTAGCCGCAATGCGTCTTCGGGCGCAGCCGGAACTTCTCCGCGTAGCCCTTCTTCATCTCGGTCTGCTCTTCGACGCTGAGCTTGCGCTGCAGCATGGGAATGGCCATCGCCGGGCTGCGCTGGAACACCGTCAGGTGCTTCGCCGTCTTGCTCGCCTCCTGGATCACCTGCACGGCACTGGCGCCGGTGCCGATCACGCCGACGCGCTTGCCGGTGAAGTCCAGGCCGTCCTGCGGCCACAGGCCGGTGTGGTGGACGATGCCGCGGAAGGTGTCGAGGCCCTTGAATTTCGGGATGTGCGGCCTGGCGGCAAAGCCGGTGCACAGGATCAGGTGCTGGGCGCACGTGACGGTGCCGTCCTGCGCGCGCACGACCCACTGGTTGTTCGGCCCGTCGAACTCGGCGCCGGACACGCGCGTGTTGAAGCGCACATCCCTGGACAGGTCGAGCTTCTCGTCGACGTAGCGGAAGTAGCGGCGCAGCTCGCTCCAGTCCGGGAACAGCTCGCTCCAGTTCCAGTCGCGCCAGAGGTCCTCGCGCGAATACTGGTAGAGATAGGCCCAGGTGTCGACGCGGGCGCCGGGATAGCAGTTCCAGTGCCAGATGCCGCCGAGGTTGCTGCCCGCCTCGAGGATGCGGCAGCGAAAGCCCAGTTCGCGCAGACGGAAGAGCTGGTAGACGCCGGCGAACCCGGCGCCGACGATCAGCACGTCGAGGGCTTCGGAGGCAGCAGGTGCGGCGGTCGTGGCGGGAACGGGCGTCATGGCGGTCTGGCTCTGGTCTGGAAATGCGGTCGAGGTCCGCGCGCGCGGGCCGGCGGCATGCGCGGCCGGTGGGCCGCCCGAGCGTCGCAGGCTAGCGCCGCATCGCGGCGCCGGACTTGGACTTTCGTGCACGCCCATCGGCTTTCCGTGCACGGCCTGCGCTAGGGCGTGTTTACGCTATTTCGATCGCGGCGTTGCCCCCACAAATCCGGCCAGGCAAGGCG
>CAMLNE010000116.1 GCA_946481265.1 uncultured Panacagrimonas sp.
GCAGCAGGTCGACGACCTGCGGCGTTCCTGTTCGTGCCGCCCGCCATGAACGCGCAGGGATCCGCGGCGCCCCGGGGATCGCGCGACCGGCCGCTCGAAACATCCGGGCTCGCTCCGAAGCGCCAGGACATGCAGGCCTTGTTTCGTGCATTCGATGACAGGCGGGCCGACGCGCCATCGTCCCGCGTGACCAGCGCTTACACTCGACCCGATCGCGTTCGGCGGCAGGCGATCACGGCAGGAATCGGCACAGGCCGCAGGCAACGGGGACCACAGTGGACACGTACCAAATCGGCTTCATCGTTGGCAGCAACCGGCGCGACTCGATCAACCGCCGCCTCGCGCGGGCGCTGGTGCAGCTCGCCCCGCCCTCGCTGGCCTTCCGCGAAATCGGCATCGACGCACTGCCGATGTACAACGGCGACCTCGAGGGCTCCCGTCCCGAGCGCGTCAACCAGTTCACTGCCGAAGTGCGCGCCGTCGATGCGCTGATGATCGTGATGCCCGAGCACAACCGCTCCCTGCCCGCCGTGCTCAAGAATGCGATCGACTGGGGCTCCAAGCCGATGGACCAGAACGTCTGGCGCAACAAGCCGGCGCTGATCGCCGGCGCCTCGCCGGGCGCGATCGGCACGGCCGTGGGCCAGCAGCACCTGCGGCAGATCCTCGGCATCCTCGGCAGCACCGTGATGGGTGGCGAGTGCTACCTGCAGTTCAAGCCGGAACTGATCGATGACCAGGGCAAGGTCACTGTCGAGAGCACGCGCGAGTTCCTGCGCGGACATGTCGAGCGCTTCGCCGAACTGCCCGCGCGGCTCCTGCGCTGAGGCGCAGACTCGCCGTCCCTTCCGTCGTTGCCGCTACGGCCTGCTCGCGAACCGGCAAGGCCGGATCGCGGGCAGGCGCCCGGCCGCAGCGGCCGGGGCAGAAACCGCGTCTACATCAGGAGAGCACGGCCCCGCCGGAAGGCGCCGCCGCCATGCTGGCGGGCACCGCCTTCTGCCGCGCTTCCTCGCGCAGCAGCTCCTGGTACATGAACCAGGCGTTCACGTTCAGGTAGACGCCCCAGACCGCCACCGGCATGTAGAACGCCAGCAGGCCGTGGTAGGCGAACGGCCCGCTCTTGAAGAAGGCGGGACCCGCGGCGGTGACGATGCCCACCGCGCCGGCGATCGTCAGCCAGCTGAACCAGCGCGGCACCATCGGGATCTCGCGCGTGTCGTTGAGCTCGACGATCGCCGTGGCGACCATCTCGATGCTCAGGTAGATCCAGCCGAGCAGGAAGGCGAACCAGGCCCAGTCGTACCAGGACTGGATCACGTCGGCGCCCGCCTCCGGCCGGTAGGCGGCGGCGAGCCAGGCGCAGGCGTTGAAGAAGACGATCAGCGAGATGAAGATGCCGCACACCGCCGTGGTCACCGACCAGAGCGGCCAGCGACCCTCCACCTTCGAGAGCATGATCCCGAACTGGATCGATGCAGGCGTCAGGAAGCCGGCCGCGATGTAGAAGATCGAGCAGCCGATCAGCACGCCCCAGCGGTGCTCGCCGGTGAACCACTCCTTGGTTGCCTCCGCGCCGGCATCGGCCGGCACCGGCATCCAGAAGCCGGCGATCCACAGCCAGCCGACGATGGTCAGCAGGGTGAAGATCCAGGTGCAGGCGAGGCCCGCCTTCTGCGAGCCGATGTTGGTCTTGCCTTCCATGTCTTTTCTCCTCGAATGCCCGTAGCGGATTTCAGAACACCAGAACCGGCTTGATCGCCGCACCGCTCTCCGAGGCCTGCGCCGCCTCGTTGATCTGCGCGAACGGGAACTTGCGGATCAGCTTGTCGAACGGGAACTTGCCCGCCTTGTAGTAGGCGAGCATCCGCGGGATGAAGGTCTGCGGATCGGCGTCACCCTCGGTGATGCACTTCACGCCGACACCCCGCATCAGCATGCTCATCATATTCGCCGGCAGCATCGCGTCCGGCGGCGGTACCGCGATCAGGCCGAGCATGCCGTTGGGCAGCATGGTTTCCACCGCCACGCCGATCACCGCCGGGATGCCGGTGGTGTCCACCGCGTGCGTCACGCCGCCGCCGGAGAGCTCCTTGATGCGGGCCAGCACGTCCGGCGTCTCCTTGGGATTGATCAGGTGCGTGGCACCGAGCTCCAGTGCCAGCCGGCCGCGCTCGGCATTGGGCTCGATCACGATCACCGTGCCGGCATCCACCGCGCGTGCGCCCAGCAGCGCGCTCAGGCCCACCGCGCCGCCACCGAACACCGCCAGCGACTCGCCCTGCTTGAGGCCCAGCGAGTTGATCACCGCACCGGCACCGGTCTGGATGCCGCAGCCGAGCGGGCCGAGAAGCTCCAGCGGCAGGCTCTTGTCCACCACCACGGTGTTGCGCTCGTGCGCCACTGCGTAGGAACCGAACGAGGACTGGCCGAAGAAGTTGCCGTGCACCACCGCGCCATCCTGGCTGAGCGCCGTCGTGCCGTCGGCCGGGCGCACGCCCGAGAAGTTGTTCGGCAGGAAGTTGTAGCAGTAGGCCGGCAGCGATTGGTGGCAGGTCGGGCAGTCGGCGCAGGAATTGAAGCTGAGCACGACGTGGTCGCCCGGCTTGACGCCCTTGACCTTCGACCCGACCGACTCGACCACGCCCGCACCCTCGTGGCCGAGCACGATCGGCAGGGGCACCGGGAAGCCGTCGCGCGCGACCAGGTCGGTGTGGCACATGCCCACCGCGACCATCTTCACGCGCACCTCGTGCTCGCGCGGCGCCGCCACCTCCACCGTCTCGAGCGTGAACGGACCGCCGACCTTGCGGACGAGGGCTGCCTGGGCCTGCACCGATGCTGCTGCGTTCATGCTGTCTCCGGATTCCAGTTGATTGTGCGGCGGATCAGTCCGCCACCTTGACCAGGCGCGTGCCGCGGTTGCTGCCGTCGAACACGCCCTGGAACGCCTCGGGCGCGTTTTCCAATCCCACCACGATGTCTTCCATCGGCCGCACCTTGCCCTCGTCGATCCAGGTCTTCATCTGGGCATGGAAGGCCTTGACGCGGCCCGGTGCGTGATCGGAGGCGATCAGGCCACGCACGCTGAGGCGCCGGGCGATGACCTCGGCCATGAAGTTGAGGGTGTTCTGCATGCGGCCCTTGCTCAGCGACTGGCCGAAGCGCGGCGTGGCCATCTGGCCGACGGCCGCGATGCGCGCATTGCGGTTGAGCAGCAGCATCACCGCGTCGAGCGTGCGGCCGCCGAGCGTCTCGATATAGACGTCCACGCCCTGCGGGCAGGCCGCCGCCAGCCGCTCTTCGAACTCCTCCGATTCGCGGTTCACACCCGCGTCGAAGCCAAGCTTTTCCACCATCAGCTGGCACTTCTCCGGCCGGCCGGCGATACCGACCACGCGACAGCCCTTGAGCTTGGCGATCTGCCCGGCGATATGCCCCAGGCTGCCCAGCGCCGCACCGACGACCGCCGTCTCGCCCGCCTTGGGGGGCGCCAGGGTATCGAGCGCGATAAAGGCGCCGAAGCCGGCCAGGCCATAGGCGCCCAGTGCGTAGCTCGGTTTCTGCGGCCCGAAATCGAGGTTGCGCAGTCGCTCGCCCTTGACCGCGGCGTAGTCCGACCAGCTCCACATGCCGCTGGCCAGATCACCGACCTTGAAGCGCGGGTGGCGCGATGCCTCCACGCGACCCACGGCGGAGCCGACCATGGCGTCCTTGAGCTTGAGCGGCTCGCCTTGAATGGCGGTGACACGCTGTACCTTGGCGTAGAGCGTGGACTCCATCGCCAGCCAGAGCGTGCGCAGCAGTACCTGCCCCTCCTCGATCTGCGGCATCGCAGCCTCATCCATCTTGAAGATGCTCGCGCTGGGGACGATGTAGCGGGGTCGTTCGACCAGAACGATCCGTCGATTGGTGCTCATCGGTACGCTCTCTCCGTGGCCCGTTTCGGCGCGGGTCCATCGTTCTATGGCCGCCGGTATCGCCGAAGGAACATCGTGCCGGAGGCTGCTTGTCAGAAATCGTATGGTATCCTACTATTTCCCGCAAGCACCCCGGCCGAGCCTCGGCCGCAGAGGGGCGCAACGATCCTGCGGAGGGTCATATGGGATTCCTCAAGTCGCTGTTCGGAGCCAAGGAAGCGAAGTTCGTGGAGGTGGCGCCCTTCGGCGCACGCTACGAGGTTCCCAGCGGCGAGACGATGCTCGAGGCCGCACTGAAGAACGGCGTGCCCTTTCCGCACAATTGCACGGTCGGCACCTGCGGCTCCTGCAAGTGCAAGCTCAAGACCGGCCGCGTCAGCGCGCTGACCGACTTCGGCTACACGCTCTCGCAGCAGGAGATCGCGGCCGGCTTCATCCTCGCCTGCCAGGCCATTCCGAAGGATCCGCTCACGCAGGTCGAGGTCGAGAGCGCCGCCGCCGATGCCCCGGCGCCCGAGCAGTACACCGGCAAGATCGTCTCCACCGAAGACCTGACCCACGACATCAGGAAGATCACCCTGGAGCTCGATCGCCCGGTGAACTTCGTCGCGGGGCAGTACGCGAATCTCAAGTACCCGAACATCCGGCGTGCACGCAATTACTCGTTCGCCGACGCGCCGGACCGCGATGGCCGCAAGCAGGTCAGCTTCTACATCCGCAAGGTGCCCAAGGGCGCCTTCACCGAAGATCTCTTTGCCGGCCGGCTGGCGGACGTGCCCTTCGACATCGAGGCCCCGCATGGCGCGTTTCACCTGCACCCCGGCTCGGCACCGATGATCTGCATCGCCGGCGGCTCGGGCCTGGCGCCGCTGATGAGCGTGCTCGAGAAGGCGCGCAAGGACCGCGTGAAGCGCCCCTGCGCCTTCCTGTTCGGTGCGCGCACCGAGGCCGACCTGTACTGCCTGGACCAGATCCGGCAGATCGAGCAGAACTGGGCCGACACGTTCGTCTTCATGCCGGTGCTCTCGCACGAGCCCGCAGACAGCGCCTGGACGGGCGCACGGGGACTGGTCACGCAGTTCATCACCGACGCCATGCCCGGCATCGACTGGGCCGAGGCGGAGGGCTACATGTGCGGCCCGCCGGGCATGATCGACGCCGGCATCGCCTCGATGACCGAGGTCGGCATGAATCTCGAGAAGATCTTCTACGACAAGTTCACCGACGAATCCCACATCGCCAAGATGCCGTAGGCTTCGACCACTGCCTCGCCTGGTGGCGGGGCAGTCCCGCTCTTGCGGGACAGACGGGAAACATCGCGATGCACCAGCCTGCAGGGGGCACGCGCAAAAAACCACAACAAGGGGGGAGACACCATGAGCCTGATCCAGATTTCGTTCCTGTTCTTTGCCGCGATCGCGGCCGGCGGCCTGCTGATGGCCGGCCTGATCCTGGCGAAGGTCAAGGTGCCGGCGCTGCTGCCGCCCGCGCACGGCCTCGGCGGGCTGGCGGCGGTGGCCCTGCTGTTCTACGCCAACCTGCAGCTGGGTGACGCGGCGCCCGATCGCGCCTGGTGGGCGCTGGCGGTGTTCGCGGCGGGCCTGGTCGGCGGCCTGCTGTTCTTCCGCGTGCTGTTCAAGCAGAGCGCGCCGCTGTTCCTGATTGCCGGGCACGGCTCGGTGGCGGCGCTGGGCCTGTTCCTGCTCTACGGCGTCGCGTTCTGAGAATCCGCGCGCTTCCCTTCCCGGGGAGGCGTGCATTTTTCCTGCGCCATGGCAGGCCGGTATCGGGCCGGCGTGCCGGACGCGCGCTCGGCCCGACGCGGGCCGTGCGCCACGACGACGACGGCAGCACGTCGACACAGGAAGCAACGCCCCTCGCGACGGCACACTGGCCGGCTCGGCCACCATTCCAACGACTCTCCATGAAACGCCCGCCTTTGCTTCGCATGCTCTGCCTGTGCCTGGCCTCCACCTCCGCGCATGCCTCGCTGGGCATGTTCGAACACGGAAACGGCATCGCCTCGATGGGCATGGGCGGCGTGAGCTACAGCTTCGCCGAGGAGACCACCACGCTCGCGGCGAACCCCGCCCATGCGCTGGCGCTCGGCAACCGCTACGACGTCGGCATCGACGTCTTCGCCGCGGAAGCCGGGGCTAGCTATGAAGGCAACGCCCTGGGCCCCGACGAGACCTTCAAGTCCAAAGGCCGCGAGTGGTATTCGATTCCGCAGGGCGGCTACTCGCGGCAGCTGACGGACCGCATCGGCTTCGGCATCACCATGCTCAGCGCCGGCATGGGCCCCGACTACGATCGCAGCCCGTACCGGCGCTTCGGCGGCGCGCCCCGCACGAATCTGAACCTGGCCTCCAGCAGCGTGGTGACCGCGCTGGCGTACAAGATGAACCCGGTCCATACCATCGGCATCGGGCTCAACGTCGGCTACCAGTCCCTGTCCGTCGAGGGCGTGGAATTCATCGCCACTCCCGAGACCTCCGTGGCGCCGGATCACGTGACGAACCAGGGCAAGGATGGTGCGTTCAGCGTCGGCTTCTCGGTCGGCTGGCATGCGCAGTACACGCCCTGGCTGGCGGTCGGCGCCGGCTACCGGAGCAAGAACCTCACGCAGCGCCACGAGGATTACCGCGGCCTGGTCGCCGAGGGCGGCAAGCTCGAACTGCCGGCGATCTACGGCGGCGGGCTCACGCTGACGCCGATCGACAAGTGGACATTTTCCTTCGAGGCGCAGCGCTACGCCTATCGCAAGCAGCGCGCGTTCCGCAACGGGCTGGGCCGGCTGGCCGTGGACCGCTACGGCAGCGACAACGGGCCGGGGTTCGGCTTCAAGGACCAGAACGCCTACAAGTTCGGCGTCCGCTGGCAGGCCACACCCAACCTCGCGCTGCGCGCCGGCTACGTCTACGCCACGCAGATCGTCAACGAGGCCGATACCCTGTTCGGGTTCTTCGGTTGCGTGACCGTCACCGATCAATACAGCATCGGCAGCACCTGGCAGGTGCGCGACTGGGAACTGACGACGTACGCGTTCAACGGCCTGAAGGACGAGGTGAAGGGCAGAAATTCCATTCCCGAGGCCTTCGGTGGTGGCGAAGCCAATGTCTCGGACCGGGTCGTCGGATTCGGGCTGTCGCTGGGGCGGCGCTTCGGCGGCAAATAGGACGAGATCGAGGAGATCGCACATGCGCAGCGGGCTGGCTCCATCCATCCGGATCATGACCCGCAGCGCAGCGCTCGCGGCGCTGCTTTGTGCGGGCGCCGCGCAGGCGGCGGAAGCAACGACGCCGACGCCGACGCCAATCGAACGCGAGCTGCACATCGTGGCGACGGTCGAGGCCACGCAGGACTGGAAGAAGAACGACCCGAAGTACCCCGGCGAGCAGTGGTCCAAGGGCACAACCCGCCAGCGCTACGAGATCACCACGCGGCTGCGCTCCGATGGAAAGCTCGAGCTGCGCAACCTGCTCCATCCGGACCTGCACACGCGCCTGGAGGCCAAGACCATCCATCTCGCGCGACAGGCCAAGAAGCAGCTCGATGCCTCCGGCAAGCCGATCAAGATTCCGCAGACCGAGCAGGAGAAGTCGGAATTCATGCTCGACCTGCAGCGCCGCATGATCGCCTGCGAGGGAGAGCCGACCTGCTTCCACGACACCCAGATGCAGGCGGCCGCGATCATGGCGGCGATCGAATACCCCGAGGCGATGGAGGAGGACAGCGAGCCGGGCCGCTACCAGTATTTCCTGCCGTACAAGGGGTGCCCGGAAAAGTCGCGCGTCACCCTGACCATGAACATCGAGGGCGTGCGCTACAACAAGAGCTCCGACACGTTCGTGCCGTTCTCCGAGCGCCGCTCCGCCGACACGGTGGACGCTTCCGACGGGCTGATGCTGTGCGCCCACTTCCTGGCCGTGATCGACACCCAGGACAAGGAGCGGCCGATGTACCAGGAGACCATCTTCGTACCGCGACCCGAGGGCATCACCGAGTTCACCGAGAACAACCACACCAGCCGCGAGAAGCAGTACCAGCCGATGCCGACCGCGGCCGTCGACTGGATGACCGAGGTGCTGCGCCATGCGCCGGCCGAGGGCAGCCGCGAGGCCACCCTGCCCCTGCCGCTGTCCCTCAACGGCAATTCGACCTGGCTGGGCTTGTGGACCGGCACGGCGAAGATTTCGATGCAGTGGTCCTTCCGCGAGGTCCCTGAATCCGGAGCATCGCCCAGGCCGTAACAGTACGGCTCCATACCAAAGGACTCAGCATGATCCGTCTCGCGTTTCCGCTGTTGCTGTCCACGGCGTTGGTGCTCGGCGGTTGCAGCGGGTTGAACGGGCCCTCGCCCTACGTCGGCTGGTACAAGGGCTACGACACTTGCCGGGACGAATATCTCGAGATGGACGCGCGCGTGGCCGCGGCGGGCGTCGGGGATGCCGCGTACTTCCGCGTACCGGGCTATCCCTACCTGCGCACCGACCGCATGACCGCTTCGTTCGCCCACGAGGTCGAGGGCATCGACCAGACCGGTGGCTGGATCCGGCGCATGCGCGAGTTCGACCAGGAAGCGCGCGAGTTCGAATACCGCAACCTGGGCATGTCGCAGCAGGAGATCGGCATCCAGCGGCACCGCTTCCTCAACTGCAGCCGCGCCCTGGTGACCTTCGAGCTGGCGGAGCCCGACGCACTGGAAAAGCTCAAGTCCAGCGTGACGCCCGACGATGGGTATTCGGATCTCGCCCGCACCCTGGGCCTGTACCCGCTGATGGTGCGGCGGCTGCAGTCGCGCATCGCCGCCGAGCATGAGTCGGTGCGTCGCGAATTCTCGCGCCCGCTGGCCGAGCTCGACGCGACGACGCCGCTGCAGCTGTGGACCGTGGAGGCGGCCGAGGATCCGCTGCTCGCCGAGGTCGACTTTCGCGCCGCGATCCCGGACGAATTCGGCCTGCCGGGCCTGACCGAGTCGCAGTGGCAGGCGCTGGCCGAGCGGTATGCGCCAGCACTCTGGATCGAAAGCGGCGGCGAGTTCGACCAGCCGGGCGCGCCACGCTGGGGCCCGGATGCCGTGGACGTGGACAGCACGCGGGCCCAGGTCAACTACTCGATCAGCTTCGCGCGCTTCGGCGCCGAGCCGGTGATGCAGATCACCTACTTCGTCTGGTTTCGTGGCGTCGGCCCGGCATCCCCGCACATCGACGGCCTGATCTGGCGCACCACGCTCGACATGGACGCACGCCCGCTCACCCACGAGAGCCTGCATGCCGCCGGCCACTCGCACTACTGGTTCCCGGTGCAGCCCCTGACGCCCCGCCCGGCCGACAGCATCTGGCGCCAAGCGGGGCTGCTGCCGCAGGGCCGGGTCGAGGCGGACCGTGCGGCGCTGCGCCTGCAGTCGCGCAGCCATGCGCTGCGCCGCGTGGTGCCCGTCGAGCAGGCCCAGGCCGAACAGCGGCGCCACTACGTCCTGAGCCGTTACGAGGATCTGTACAGCCTGCCGCTGCCCGGCGGCGGCCGGCGCAGCCTGTTCGGGCCCGACGGCCTGGTCCCGGGACCGGCCGGGTCCGACCCGACCTGGTCATGGTCGAGCGGCGTACGCCACCCAGGCGCGCTCAAGCAGTACGGCCACCACACCCCGGCCTACGTCGGCCGCGGGCACTTCGACGCCCCGTTCCTGCTCGACTCGGTCTTCCTGCCGCGCTCCGGCTGATCGGAGTGCGCCGGTGATCCCGACCACGGCCGCGGAGCAGGAGCGCCTGGCCGCGCTGCTGACCCGCGTCGCCGGTGGCGAACAACGGGCGCTGGCAAGCCTCTACGACCTCACCAGCCCGATCCTGTACGGCCTGCTGCTGCGCATGCTGCGGCGCCCGGAGCTGGCACAGGAAGCCCTGCAGGACAGCTACCTGCGCGTGTGGCAGCGCGCGGAAACCTATACGGCGGCCAAGGGCGAGCCGATCGGCTGGCTGATCGGGGTGGCGCGCTACCGGGCGCTGGACGTGCTGCGCCGCCGTCGCGAAGGGGCGCCCGGCCTGCTCGACACCCCGGCCCTGCACGACGTCGACCTGGCCGACCTCGAGCCCGGCCCCGAGGCCCTCGCCGTCGAGCGCGAAGGGCTGGAGCGGCTGCTGCGCTGCATGCGCGGACTCAGCGAGGTGCAACGGAAAAGCGTCCTGCTCGCGTACTACGAGGGGTACTCCCACACGGAGCTGGCGCAGGCCATGGACGCCCCGCTCGGCACCGTGAAGGCCTGGATCCGGCGCGGGCTGGCCCGGCTGCGGGAGTGCCTGGATCGCTGATCCCCGGGCAGCCGGACGCCGGGAGACGGAGCAAGAGGACCGCGCAATGCGCTACGACAACCCGGAACTGCTGCGCGAACTGGCGGCGGAGTATGTGATCGGCACCTTGCGCGGCGCCGCACGCCGGCGTTTCGAGGTCCTCGTGGAGCAGAACGCCGCGCTGCGCCTGCAGAAGGAGTTCTGGGAGCAGCGGCTCGCCGAATTCGGCCAGGTCGTGCCGCCCGTGCCGCCGCCGGCGAGCGCGCGCACCGCGCTGCTGCAGCGCGCTGGCGCAACCACCGCCGTGCCGGTGCGGCGGGGCCGCCGTCGCAGCGCCTGGGCCTGGGCCGCGGGCTTCGCCGCGGCGGCGAGCCTGGCCCTGGCCTTCCTGCTCGGACGGCACTATCCGGCGGCGCCGGTATCCGCACTGTCGGTCGCCGCGGCACCCGAACCCGAAATCCGCGAGGCCTGGCCGATCTACGCCGGCCAGGTGCGCATGCCGGCCTCGAGCACCGCCTGGCTGCTGAGCCTGTCGCCCGACCACCAGCACCTGATCGCGGTCGCCGCGAACGACTTCGTCCAGGGCGGGCGCAGCCAGCTGCAGCTCTGGTGCCTGGTCGCGGGAGTCGACCCGGTGCCGATGGGCGTGCTGCCCAGCGAAAGGGACGCCAGTGTCAGCTTCGACATCCCGCCATCGATTCGCGGCCGCGGCCCGATCAGCTTTGCGATCACGCTCGAACCTCCCGGGCTTGATGCCGGTGCGGCCGCCCGGCCCTCGCGGCCGGTCCTCGACCAGTCGCCGACCCTGCTCGACAGCATCTAGGGCAAGGCCGAAGGCACGTCGCCGACGCAGGCCGCCGGCGCAGGACGGCGAGCCGGCTAGCGCGCATTTCTCACAGGGGGATCGAGCGATGGCCGTGCGTCGAGGACGTG
>CAMLNE010000117.1 GCA_946481265.1 uncultured Panacagrimonas sp.
GTGAAGGTCAGCGCCACCAGGCAGGAGATCAGCACCGAGATCGACAGCGTGATGGCGAACTGCCGGTAGAACTGGCCGGTCAGGCCGGGCAGGAAGGCGGCCGGGATGAACACCGCCGACAGCACCAGCGCGATGGCCACCACCGGGCCGGCCACCTCGGCCATCGCCTGGCGCGTGGCCTCGCGCGCCGGCAGGCGGGTGGCATCCATCTTGGCCGTGACCGCCTCCACCACCACGATGGCATCGTCCACCACCAGCCCGATGGCGAGCACCAGCGCGAACAGGGTGAGCGTGTTGATCGAAAAGCCAAGCGCGGCGAAGGCGCTGAACGCGCCGATGAGAGAGATGGGCACCGCCAGCATCGGGATCAGCGTGGCACGCCAGTTCTCGAGAAACACGAACACCACGAACAGCACCAGGATCGAGGCGATCAGCAGGGTCACCACCACCTCGTGCACGGATTCGGAGACGAATTCCGAGGTGTCGAACGGGATCGCGTACTCGATGCCCTCGGGGAAGCTCTTCGACAGGTCCTCCATCGCCTTCTGCACGCCGCGCCGGACGTCGAGCGCGTTGGCGTCCGGCAGCTGGTAGATGCCGATGCCGGCCGACGGCTCGCCGTTGAGCAGGTTGGCACGCGTGTAGTCGGTGGCGGCGAGTTCGACGCGGGCGATGTCCTTCAGCTGCACCAGGCTGCCGTCGTTCTTCGCACGCACCACCACGTTCTCGTACTCGGCAACGCTGGTCAGGCGGCCGCGGACATAGACGGTGTACTGCTTCTCCTGCCCGGCGGGTGCCGGCTCCGCACCGATGGTGCCGGCCGGCGCCACCACGTTCTGCTCGTTGAGCACCGCGGCGATGTCCTGCGTGGTGACGCCCAGGCGCGCCATCTTTTCCGGGTCCAGCCAGATGCGCATGCCGTAGTCGCGCGCGCCGAACACGATCACCTGGCCGACGCCGGGCACGCGGGCCAGCGCGTCGAAGACGTTGAGCGTCGCGTAGTTGCTCAGGAACAGGTAATCGAACTTGGGATCGGTGGCGCGCAGGGTCACCAGCATCAGGATCTGCGTCTGGCGCTTGGTCACGGTCACGCCCTGGCGCACGACTTCCTGCGGGAGCTGGCGCTGGGCGATCGCCACGCGGTTCTGCACCTGCACGGCAGCGATGTCCTGGTCGGTGCCGATGTCGAAGGTCACGGTCAGCGCGTAGCTGCCGTCGTTGCCGCTCTTCGAGCTCATGTACAGCATGTTCTCGACACCGTTGACCTGCTGCTCGATCGGTGCGGCGACCGACTGCTCGACGGTGGCGGCATCGGCGCCGGGAAAGGTGGTGGACACCACGATCGACGGCGGCACGATCTGCGGAAAGCGCGCGACCGGCAGCTGCGTCAGCGAGATCGCGCCGGCGATGGTGATGATGATCGAGATGACGGCCGCGAAGATCGGCCGGTCGATGAAGAAATTGACCATGGGATACCGCTCAGGACGTGGCGGCCGGTGCGGCGGGCGCCGCAGCCGCCGGCGCGACGGGCGCGACGGGCGCGACGGGCGCGACGGGCTTGGACTTCACGACGGCGCCCGGCTTCAGCTTCTGCATGCCTTCGACGACCACGTGCTCGCCCACCTCCACTCCCCGCTCGACCAGCCACTCGGAGCCGATGCGCGCGCCCATCCTGACGTCGCGCGGCTGCGCCCGGCCCTGTGCGTCGACCACCCAGACCGAGGTCTTGCCCTGCAGCTCCTGCACCGCGCGCTGCGGCACGAGCAGCGCGTCCTGCAGGCGGTCGGTGTCCACCTGCACACGCGCGAACTGACCGCTCAGCAACTGCCCTTCCGCGTTGTCCACCACCAGGCGCACCGGCAGCGTGCCGGTGCTGCGATCGACCGCGGCACCGATGAAATTCAGGCTCGCCGGCCCGGGATGCTCGGTGCCGTCGGCGAGCACCACGTGGAAGACGGCCGCCGGATTGGGCTTCTCGCGGCTGATGCCGTAGCGGTGCTGCAGCTCCAGCATGCGGCGCTCGCTGATGCTGAAGTTCACGTACATCGGGTCGATGTCGTAGACCGTGGTCAGCAGCGTCGAGTACGCGGTGACCAGGCCGCCGACGCGGATCTCGGCACGGCCGACGATGCCGTCGATCGGCGAGGTGACCGTCGTGTAGTCCAGATCGAGCTCCGCGGTGCGCAGCGCGGCCTGCGCCGCGTCGACCTGGGCGCGTGCCGCGGCACGGCGGGCGCGGACCGCGTCGACCTCCTGCTGGCTGACCGCGTTCATCGCGGCCAGCGGGGCGACCCGCTCGAAGTCGCGTTCGGCCTGTTCCACCGCGGCCTGTGCCACCGCCACCGCGGCGCGTGCCTCGGCGCGGGCGGCGAGATGGGGTTTCGAGTCGATGACGAACAGCACCTGGCCCTTCTTCACGTGCGCGCCTTCGACGATCTCCTGCTTTTCCAGCAGGCCACCGACGCGCGGGCGGATCTCCACGGTGTTGAAGGCCTCGGTCTCGGCGACGTACTCCACCGTGATGCGCGCCTCGCGCGGCCTCATCTCGATCACCGACACCTCGTCGGGAGCCTTCTGCGTCGGTGCCGGCTTGCCCGAGCAGGATGCGACGAGCACCGCGCAGACGAGAACGACGAAGAGGCGGCCGGGGCCGCCAGGGAGTGAGAACGCGAAAAAGGGCATGACGGCGCGCGGTCGAAGATAGCTAGCGTCATAATGATTAGCCTGCTAACTTACTGTCAAGACCACCCCCACACGCAGATCCCCGTGACGGCCGCGACCAACAAAGACCTGCAGCGCCGCCTGCTGAGCCTGCTGCCGCGCACGTACTGGCGGCTGCGCAATGTGGTCGATGCGAAGCTCGATCCGATGGGGCTCTCGAGCGGCCAGTGGCGGCCGCTGCTGCTGCTCAACGACGCGACCGAACCGATGACGCAGGTGCAGATCGCGCGGGCGCTGTCGCTGGAATCGCCCACGGTGGCGCGCCTGCTCGATCGCCTGGTCGAACGCGGCTGGGTCGTGCGTCGCAACTGTCCGCGCGACCGCCGCGCGCATCGCGTGGAACTGACCCCCGCGGCGCGCGCGGTGTGCGCGGACATCGAAAAGGTGCTCGAGCAGCTGCGCGCCTCGGTCCTGGTCGATTTCAGCCGGGACGACCTGGTGCAGGCGATGGCGCTGCTCGATCGCCTGCACGATCGGCTCGGCGTGCTCGAAGAGGCCGGCATTCAGTCTCAGGCAAGCAAGAAGCGTTGAGCTATGCGACCCCGGCATGTTGAGCCACGCGCCCGGCATCGAGCGACCATCGCATAGAATGCAAATTGCTCGGCGCCGCCGCCGCACCGAAACGATTCGACGATGCAGCAGAGACGCACACGCCCCTCGACCGCCTCCCTCCTTGTCGCGTTCTGGCTCTTCCTGGCCACCGGCGCGGCGCAGGCCTTCGACCTGGAAGACGTGGCCAAGCGCGCCCAGGCCCTGGCCGCGCAGCCGTACAAGGCACCGGAATCATCGCTGCCGCGCGAACTGCTCGAACTGAGCTACGACCAGTACCGCGATATCCGTTTCAAGCCCGAGCAGGCCATCTGGCGCAACAGCAAGCTGCCCTTCGAGCTGCAGCTGTTCCACCCGGGGCTTTATTTCAAGAATCCGGTGCGCATCAATCTCGTCCACTCGCAGGGCGTCAGTCCGCTGACGTTCAAGTCGAGCCTGTTCGACTACGGCCGGCTCAACCCGCAACTGGACCCGACCCGGTACGGCGACATCGGCTATGCCGGCCTGCGCATCCACTACACGCTCAACAAGCCGGACTACAAGGACGAGGTCCTGGTGTTCCAGGGCGCCAGCTATTTCCGGGCGCTCGGCCGCGGCCAGCGCTACGGCCTGTCCGCACGCGGACTGGCGGTGGACACGGGCATGCTCTCCGGTGAGGAGTTCCCGAGCTTCGTCGAGTACTGGGTGGTGTGGCCACGTGCCGAGGACGAGCACCTGGTGGTCTACGCGCTGCTCGATTCGCGCCGGGTCACCGGTGCCTACCGCTACCTGATCCGTCCGGGCGAGACCACGACCATGGACGTGCAGTCGCGCCTGTTCCTGCGCGAGAACGTGGCCAAGCTCGGCATTGCGCCGCTGACCAGCATGTACCTGTTCGGCGAGAACCAGCGCGGTGCGGTGGAGGATTTCCGGCCGGAGGTGCACGACTCCGACGGCCTGCTGGTGCACGCGGGCAACGACGAATGGATCTGGCGCCCGCTGGTCAATCCCAAGCGCCTGATCGTCACCTCGTTCGGCTCGAAGAATCCCAAGGGCTTCGGCCTGATGCAGCGTGACCGCAGCTGGGAGCACTACGAGGACCTCGAGGCGCGCTACGAATTGCGTCCGAGCGTCTGGGTGGAGCCCAAGGGGGACTGGGGCGCAGGCCGCGTCGAGCTGGTGATGATCCCGACGCCGGACGAGACCAACGACAACATCGTTGCCTACTGGGTGCCGGACAACCCGCCCGCGGTGGGCCGCCCCTTCGACATCAGCTACCGGCTGTCGTGGCAGAAGAACCAGGAGACGCGTCCCGGCTCGGGCTGGACCGTGCAGTCGCGCAAGGGGCGCGGCTGGCTGCGCGAGGCCGACAACTCGATCCGCATGGTGGTGGACTTCGACGGGCCGCGGCTGCGCGCCCTCAAACCCGATGCCAAGGTGCTCGGTGCGATGTGGCTCAACGACAACGGCGAGCTGATCGAGCGCCAGGTGTTCCGCAACGAGGTCACCGGCGCCTGGCGCCTCTCCTTCCGCTTCCGCCGACAGAATGAGGACAAGCCGGTGGAGATCCGCGCCTTCCTCAAGAACGAGCAGGACACGCTGACGGAGACCTGGAGCTACCTGCTGCCCTGATGGAGGACCCCGGCCAGGCATCGCTCGACGCGCGCAGGATCGCGGACTATCTCGGTCGCCTGTCGCTGGAGGCCGACCGTCGCGAGGCGCTCGCGCGGGCCGTCGCCGGCCTGGACATCGGCGCGGCGTTCGACCGCATCCACGCCGAGCTGTCCGGACGGCAGGGCGCGGGCGCGGCCGGCTCGGTCGGCGCGCGTCTGCGCCAGGAGTGGACGCGTCGCCATCGCCGCGGCGACGCCGAGCTCGACGGCGTGCTGCAGGCGGATCGCCAGGGCCACACGCGGCTGGTCACCATGCCGCCGCTGGCACGCGCCTCGATGACGCCGCAGCCCTGGGACACCAACCTGATCGCGCGCATCACCAAGTTCTTCCGCGACCGCAAGTCCGTCAAGCGCGGCCTGATGGCCAGCCGCCTGCCGGGCGCCACGCTCAATCTCCCGGTGCCCGACATCGAGCGCGAGCTGCACTGGCAGGGCGCCGCTCGCCTGCGCCGGCTGATCCTGGTGGCGCTGGTGATCGGCCAGACCTGGCTGGCCGCCTACTTCATGACGGCGATCCTCCCCTACCACGGCAGCCACTGGCTGGAGATGGTGCTGCTGGCGCTGTACTCAGTGCTGTTCGCCTGGGTCGGCATGGGCTTCTGGACCGCGCTGATGGGCTTCTGGGTATTGCTGCGCGGCAAGGATCGCTACTCGATCTCGGCCACCTCCGCCGCCGACGTGACCCTCGCCGCGGAGGCGCGCACCGGCATCCTGGTGCCGATCTGCAACGAGGACGTCGCCCGTGTCTTCGCGGGGATCCGCAGCACCTACGACTCGCTGGCCCGTACCGGCGAACTGGCGCGCTTCGACTTCTTCATCCTGGCCGACACCAGTGAGGCGGACACGCGCGTGGCCGAGCTGGAGGCCTGGCTCAAGCTGTGCCGCGAGGTGAAGGGCTTCGGTCACATCTTCTACCGGCGTCGTACCAATCGCATCCGGCGCAAGTCCGGCAACGTGGCCGACTGGTGCCGCCGCTGGGGCAGCCAGTACCGCTACATGATCGTGCTCGACGCCGACAGCGTGATGAGTGGCACCTGCCTCAAGCGCCTGGTGCAGTTGATGGAGGCCAATCCCAAGGCCGGCATCATCCAGACCGCGCCGCGCGCGGCGGGTCGCGACACGCTCTACGCGCGCATCCAGCAGATGGCCACGCGGGTCTACGGCCCGCTGTTCACCGCCGGCCTGCACTACTGGCAGCTCGGCGAGAGCCATTACTGGGGACATAACGCGATCCTGCGGGTTGCGCCCTTCATGCGGCACTGCGCGCTGGGCAGGATCGAGGGCAAGGGCCCCCTGGCCGGCGAGATCCTCAGTCACGACTTCGTCGAGGCCGCGCTGATGCGCCGCGCCGGCTGGTCGGTGTGGATCGCCTACGACCTGCCCGGCAGCTACGAGGAGATGCCCCCCTCGCTGCTCGACGAACTCAAGCGCGACCGTCGCTGGTGCCAGGGCAACCTGCAGAATTTCCAGCTCTTCACCGCCAAGGGCCTGCATCCGGCACACCGCGCCGTGTTCATGACCGGCGTGATGGCCTATCTCTCCGCGCCGCTGTGGTTCCTGTTCCTGGTCTGCTCCACCGCCCTGCTCGCGATCAGCGTGATGTCCGAGCCCGTGTACTTCACCGAGCCCTACCAGCTGTTCCCGCTGTGGCCCGAATGGCATCCGGAATGGGCGATCCGCCTGTTCGGCGCCACCGCAACCCTGCTGTTCCTGCCCAAGCTGCTCGCCGCCCTGCTGCTGCTGCTGCGGCCGGCCGAGCTGCGCGGCTTCGGCGGGCCGCTGCGCATGCTCGCCAGCGTGACGCTGGAGACGCTGTTCTCCGCCCTGCTCGCGCCGATCCGCATGCTGTTCCACGCCAAGTTCGTGCTCGGCGCGCTGCTCGGCTGGAAGCTGGTGTGGAAATCGCCGCCGCGCGGCGACAACGAGACCACCTGGCGCGAGGCGCTGGAAAAGCACGGCATGGGCACCCTGCTCGGCCTGGTCTGGGCTGGCGGGGTGTACTGGCTGCAGCCGCAGTTCCTGTGGTGGCTGCTGCCGGTGGTCGGCAGCCTGATGATGGCTATCCCGCTGTCGGTCTGGTCCTCGCGCGTGCGCCTGGGCCGTGCCTTCCGCTCTGCGCGCCTGTTCCTGATCCCGGAAGAATCGATGCCGCCGCGCGAGCTGCGCTGGCTGTGGAACGCCGTCCGCCGCCAGCGCCGGCCACTGGCCGATTTCCGCACAGCGGTGACCGATCCGGCGATCAACGCCCTGGCCGCGACCGCCGGCATCCCGCGTACGCGTCGGCCGGCCGCGCTGATCGAGCAACGCGACAAGCTGATCGAGCAGGCCCTGCAGCAGGGCCCCGATGCGCTCAGCGAACTCCAGCGCAACGCGCTGCTCTACGACCCCCTGCTGCTCGGCCGCCTGCATACCGGCGTATGGACCTCTCCACGTGCGCACGCCGACTGGGGCGTCGCCGCCACGGCGCAGGAGCCCTCGCCCACCGAGCCCGGACGCAGCCGGGCGTCCCCGCCGCCCTAGTCGGCGTAGAACGAGTAGATCAGGCCCACCGTGGCCAGCGTGAGGTTCTCGTCATCGGCGAAATCCTTCACGCCGAACAGGAACTGCACGTCGAAGTTCAGGCCCAGATGCGGCGTGAACATCCAGTTGCCGCCCACGCCGAGCAACCCGCCGCTGCCATCGTCGTCGAGGTTGCCGCCCGGTCCCTCGGCCCGTGAATCCTGCACGTAGCCACCGCCCTTGAGGAGCAGGTCCGAACCGTAGTCGTCGAGGACGACGCGATAGCCGACCGCGGCGGTGTAGCCGTCGAATTCCAGGGTCACGTCCTCGAAGCCGTCGCTGTCGATGTCCAGTTCGCCGGAATCGAAGTACTGCGCTTCGAAGTAGAGCGGAAACTCGCTGGCCCGGTAGGCGACGAAGGCGCGCCAGGCGAAACCGTCGTCGACATCGCTGTACTTGGACAACTGCGAAACGCCGGCACCGCCTCCCACCAGGATTTCCGCGGACGCCGGCTGCTGCAGGAGCAACGCGCCCAGCCCCAGCGCCGCGATCCCCCAATGTCGAGCCTTCATCGTTCTTTCTCCCTCGTGGTTCCGCCCGCCGCCCCCAATGGCGGCGACCCGATTATGCCCCCGCGACCGGCGCTCGGACCGGCACCCGCCGTCATTGAAGTTTCACTGCGCCTTCACGGTGATCGCATGCGGGTTTCATAGATTTTGCCGCGCAATGGAACGGGAAAATCGAATGTCCGAGATCCTGCTGGGAAGTGTCGAATCCACCGCGGCTGCGTCGTTCGAGCCAGTGCAGCGGCCCCGCTTCGAGGTCCGCCTGGCCCGCAATGCGGGCGAGATCATCGAGTCGCAGCGCCTGCGCTACCGCATCTTTGCCGGCGAGCTCGGCGCGCTGATCGACGGCGGCCCGGACGGCGTGGATCGCGATGCCTACGATCCCTGGTGTCATCACCTGCTGGTGCGCGACACGCTCACGCAGCGACTGGTCGCCTGCACGCGCCTGCTCACCGACGACATGGCGCCCAATGCCGGCGGCTTCTATTCGTCCAGCGAATTCGACCTGGCCATGATCGACGCGCTGCCCGGCCGGGTAGCGGAGATCGGCCGCACCTGCGTCGACGCCGAGTACCGCAACGGTGCGGTGGTCGCGACGCTGTGGCAGGGCATCGCGGCCTTCGTCATGTCCAGGGGCTTCGAGTACCTGTTCGGCTGCGCCAGCATCGGGCTGGAGGACGGCGGTGCACAGGCCCACGCCATCCTGCAGCAGGTGCGCGGCCGCTACCTGTCGCCCGACTACCAGCGGGTACGTCCGTACTACCCGCTGCCGGCGATCGACGGCCGGCTGCCGTCGCTCAAGGTGCGCATGCCGCCGTTGCTCAAGGCCTATGTCAGCCTCGGCGCCAAGGCCTGCGGCGAGGCCTACTGGGACCGCGACTTCAACTGCGCCGACCTCTTCATGCTGCTCAATGTCAGCGATCTGCACCCCCGCTATGCACGCCACTTCCTCGAGCGCGGGGCGGGAGCGGCGGACGATGCGGCCATCGCCCATGCCTGAGACCGTGGTCGCGGCACTGCGCCTGCTGCTGCGCGGCGCCGCGCTGGCCCTGCTGATCGCCTACGGGATGCTGCTGATCCTGCGCCTGCGCCTGCGCCTGGATCGACCCCGCCCGGGACTGCCCGAGCGCCTGGCCAGCCACTGGTCGCGCCTGCTGCTGCGCCTGCTCGGACTGCGCGTCCGGCTGCACGGCTCGGCGGCGCCGGCCGCCGCAGGCCTGATCGTGGCCAACCACGTGTCCTGGCTCGATGTCCCGCTGCTGTGCGCCCATCTGCCCGCCCGTTTCGTGTCGAAGTCGGAGGTGCAGCACTGGCCGGTGGCGGGATGGCTCGCCGATGCCGCCGGCACCTTCTATCTGCGGCGCGGCCGCGGCGGCATGCGGCCACTGCTCGACCGGCTGGCGCTCTTCCTGCGCGGCGGCGGATCGGTGGTGATCTTCCCCGAGGGGACCACCAGCGCCGGCGCCGACCTGCTGCCCTTCCACCCGCGCCTGTTCGGCGCGGCGATCGAGTCGGGCACGCCGGTCCAGCCCGTGACGCTGCGCTACTCGGCGGATGCGCGGGGACGGCCGCTGGCTCCCTTCATCGGCGACGATGACCTGGTCTCCCATCTGCTGCGCCTGCTGCGCAGCCCCGGGCTGGCCGCCGATTTGCACCTGGTCGCACCGATCGATCCGGCGGGACGCAGCCGCGAGCAGCTCGCCGAGGCCGCGCACACGGCGATCCGCACCGCGCTGGCGCCCCGCCTTGCCATGCTCGCGGCGCCCGTTCCGGCCGCCGATGCCGCGCTGCCGGCCTGAGCGGCGCTGACGCCTTGCGCGCCTGCCGCGGCTTGCCCGCCACAGCGGGTTTCGATCCTCCGGGCCTGCCCGCTTCACGGGCTTCGCGCGTGCGTCGCGGCGTAAACTACGCGGCATGAGCACTCCCCCCCAGACGCCCGCACCGGTGGTCGCCGGCGTCAAGCTGCGTGGCGCCGAAAAGATGGCGCGCATCCCGGTGAAGTTCGAGGCGACGACGCAGATGCCGCGCAAGCCGGCGTGGATCCGCGCACGTCTCGGGCATTCGGCCGAGGTCGATCGCATCAAGTCCGTCCTGCGCGCGCAGGGCCTGCACACCGTCTGCGAGGAAGCGAGCTGCCCGAACCTGTCGGAGTGCTTCGGCAAGGGCACCGCCACCTTCATGATCATGGGCGACATCTGCACGCGGCGTTGCCCGTTCTGCGATGTCGCGCACGGCCGGCCGCAGCCGCTGGACGCCGAGGAGCCGCGCAAGCTCGCCCAGACCATCGCGGCCCTGCGGCTGCGCTACGTGGTCATCACCAGCGTCGATCGCGACGATCTCAAGGACGGCGGTGCCGCGCATTTCGCCGCCTGCATCCGCGAGTCGCGCCAGGCCAGCCCCGGCCTGAAGATCGAGGTGCTGGTGCCGGATTTCCGCGGCCGCATGGACCCGGCACTGGCCATCTTCAAGGACACCCCGCCCGACGTCTTCAACCACAACCTGGAGACCGTGCCGCGCCTGTACAAGCTGGCCCGCCCGGGCTCGGACTACGCCTGGAGCCTGGACCTGCTCGAGCGTTTCAAGCAGCTGCACCCGGGTGTGCCGACCAAATCGGGCCTGATGCTGGGACTGGGCGAGGAGATTGCCGAGATCGAGGAGGTCATGCGCGATCTGCGCGCGCATGGCGTCGACATGCTCACCCTGGGCCAGTACCTGCAACCTTCGAAGAACCACCTGCCGGTGACACGCTTCGTGCACCCGGACGAGTTCGACCGCCTGCGCGTGGTTGGCGAGGCGATGGGCTTCGCGCACGTGGCGAGCGGGCCGATGGTGCGCTCGAGCTATCACGCGGACCAGCAGGCACACGGCATCGTCGAGCAGACCTTGGAGCGGATCTCATGAAACACGCGTCACTGGGCATGCTGCTGCTGGCCCTGGCCTCGGGCAGCGCCGCGGCCGCGGACCTCGCGGAGTGTGCCGCCATCAAGGACGAGGCCGTGCGCCTGTTCTGCTACGACCGCGTGGCCGGTCGCGCCGATGCCGGCACGAGCGCGCCGCCGGCAACGACGGCGCCCGCCGCGACCGCTC
>CAMLNE010000118.1 GCA_946481265.1 uncultured Panacagrimonas sp.
AACCGCTCACGCACGACGTTCTCGTCTCCCCACAACACCGGTGCCGGCATTCCGATCGTCAGCGAGAAGGGGCGCGCCGACCTGGTCGATCTGATGGAGCGCTCGAAGAAGGCCGCGGGCATCGCACCGACCTTCGATGCGGTCAAGCACCGCATCGAGTGGCTGATCCATCCGAAGAATCACCACCTGGTCACCGACGAACTGGTGAACCTGCGCCTGCAGTTCTACCTGATGCCGGAAGGCCGCGAGGTGACGCCGCAGGTCAACCGCATGCTGCCCCGACACGATGAATTCCTGCTTCCGCTGGAGCAGATCCAGCACCAGACCATGCTGCTGTGGACACGCGACAACCCGATCCACGATCTGGAGTGCGCGCAGGCGGCGGTGAAGCGGATGCCGAACGCGCAGCTCTACGTCATGCAGGCCGACGGCGCGCACTGGCCGCAGTACGAGGCCCCCGAGGAGTTCAACCGCGTCGCGCGTGCGTTCTTCGCGCAACGTTCTCTCTGAGGGATTCGCGTGACCCGGTGATTCCTTCCGCAGGATCCCGGGCCCCGGCGCAGGAGCGTCCGCCGCCGGCTGATCATCCAGCCGGACAGGATGGTAAGGCTATTACCATGGCATGCTAACATCAGGCGATGGAGAACAAGACCGCCCGGCTGACACTGCTGATCGATCCTGACAAGAAGCAGGCGTTCGACAAGCTCTGCGCCTCGCAGGACCTGACGCCCTCGCAGGTGGTGCGCCGGATGATCCGCGAGTACCTGGCCGAGCACGGCATCGACTACAAGGGCAAGGGCGCCCGCAAGCCCGCGGGCTGAGCGGGCGCACCGCCGCGCAATGCGGCGGCCACCGCAACCGCCGTCAGCTGGCGGCTGCGTTCTTGACCGCGTTGATGAAGGCGTACACCCCGATCAGCAGGGCAGTCAGGAAGATCAGCACCGCGCCGAGCACTGCACCCGTGCTGGCGGTGGAAAGCTGGCGCCCCCGCTCCCGGGTGCTGCGCACACCCGCCGCTGCCGACAGGATGCGCGCCAGCAGCTGGAAGGAATTGAGCGGCTTGTCGAAGGACTCGTCGGGCGGCTTCTGCTCGTTCATGACTTCTCCTGTTCAGGCGGATCGATTCCGGGCGCCTGGCCCTCCGCCTTGCGATCTTCACAGGCATGCAGGGCGGCGGCGAAATCGCGGAAGTAACGGCGCGGTCCGCCATCGCGTGGACGCGCCAGGCCGGCACGCACGAGCTTGCGCAGGACATTGGGCCGCGCGTCGCACAGCAACACGCGCACGCGGCGCCGCTCCAGATTCTGCGCCGCCTCCTCCAGCGTCTGGATACCGGTGATGTCCATGAACGGCACGCGGTTGAGGCGGATGATGATGCAGCGGGGATCGGTGCGGGTCTGCGCCAGTGCGCGCTCCAGGTTCTCCACCGCGCCAAAGAAGAATGGTCCCTCGATCGAGTAGACCAGCACGTCCGGCGGCATGGCATCGCGTCCCTGGCTCTGCAGCTCGGCACGGATATGCGTGTCGTCGACGTGCAGGACCTCCACGGCCGAGGACATGCGGCGCAGGAACAGCAGCATCGCCAGGATCACGCCGACATTCACCGCCACCACCAGGTCGGCAAAGACCGTCAGCGAAAACGTGATCAGCAGGATGGCGACATCGGCGCGCGGCGCGGTGCGCACCATGCGCATGAAATGCCGCGTCTGGCTCATGTTCCAGGCCACCATGAACAGGATCGCCGCCAGTGCGCACAGGGGAATCTGCGCCGCCAGCGGCGCAAGCATCAGCAGGATGAGCAGCAGGGTCAGCGCATGGACGATGCCCGCCAGCGGACTGGTGCCGCCGTTGCGGAAATTGGTGGCAGTGCGGGCGATGGCCCCGGTGGCGGCAAAACCGCCGAACAGCGGCGTCAGCAGGTTGGCCAGACCCTGCCCGATCAGTTCCTGGTTCGAGTCATGACGGGTGCCCGCCATGCCGTCGGCGACCACCGCCGACAACAGGGATTCGATGGCGCCCAGCATCGCGATGGTGAAGGCGGCGGGAATCAGCACCACCACGCGGTCGAAGCTCACCTCCGGAAGCGCGAATTGCGGCAGGCCCTGCGGGATGCCGCCGAAGGCGCTGGCGATGGTGGTCACGCCCTCGAACTGGAAGACGGCCTGCAGGACGGTGACGACGACCATCGCGATGAACGGCCCCGGCACCCGGGAGAAGCCGGGCAGGCGCGACCCGTAGATGACCAGCAGCAGGCTCAGCGTGGCCAGCAGCGTGGTTGTCGGGTGCAGTTCGGGCAGGGTCTGCAGCAGGTCCCCGAGCTTTTGGTGGAAATGTTCGCCGGTCGGCGCCGGCAGCCCGAAGAAATCCTTCCATTGCCCGATCCAGATGATCACGCCGATGCCGGCCGTGAATCCGACGATGACCGGGTCTGGAATGAAGCGGAGCACGCCGCCGAAGCGGGCGACGCCGAGCAGCATCAGGATCACGCCCGCCATGCTGGTGGCCAGCAGCAGTCCGTCGACACCATGTTTGGCGGTGATCCCGGCCAGGATCACGATGAACGCGCCGGTGGGTCCCGCGATCTGGATCCGGCTGCCGCCGAACAGCGAGACGATCAGACCGGCGACGATGGCGGTGTAGATGCCCTGCTCGGGCTTGACGCCGGAGGCGATCGCGAACGCCATGGCCAGCGGCAGCGCGACCACACCGACGACGACGCCAGCCACCACGTTCCTGATCCACTGGTCCCGGTGGAACAAGCCCGCTTTTGCTGCTTCGATGACGGCGACCATCTGCTCCGCGCTCAGTCCGCTATGCGAACGATATTACCATGTCATTCACATTCAATGACAGGCATCGCGGGCCCCGCCCGGGCGCTTCCCCGATGGGTCGGCGCGTCACCCTGGCGTCCCGCAGGCGCCGCCTTGGACCGGCGCCGGGGTCGGCGCGAAGGCCGGGATCACCGCAACGGACCCTGCCCCTGCAGCTCGGGCCATCGCGACGGCGTCATGTCGCGGCGCTCCGGCTGTGGTGCCCTGTTGGGTACCGGCCGGGCACCCGGCCCGGCCGGCCCTTGCCTCAGGCCGCCTTGTCCATCAGGCCGAGCTGGCGCATGTACGTCGCCAGGCTCCAGTAGTCGCGATTGCGATGAATCTTGCCGTCCTTGATCTCGAGCGCCGACAGGCCGCGCACGTCGAAGGTCTTGCCGGTGCCGGGAATGCCCGGCAGGTCGCCGCTCTGCGTGCCGTACATCTGCCATTCGGCGCTGCACCGGCTGCCGTCCACGGCGAAGTGCTTCGGGATCCAGCGGAAGTCCGGGATCGCGGCGTTGACCAGGGTGGCGAAGGTTCGAACCCCCTCCTTGCCGTCGAATTTCGCCTCCATGGCGAGATCCTCGAATTCACAATCGTCGGTGTAGCAGGCGACGACCCCTTCGATGTCTCCGGCGGTCCAGGCGGCGTAGTGGCGCTCGAGCAGATGGTGTATCGGGCTGGCGGGATTCATGGTGGCTCTCTCTCCTTTGCTTGTTGTTCCACGCACTGCGATTTTTCGCAGTCCTGATCATAGGTAGGCCGCTTGCCTGGGGCCAAGGCGGGCGGCCCCGGGTACGGCGGATCCGGTTACCTCACATTCGATGCCGCCTTTACCCCTCCGGTCTGCCCTCTTGCCTTTGCGCGACCGCTTTCTTGTCCCTTGGGTACGGGCGCCGGAAAACACGAAGGCCCGGTTGCTGAGCAACCGGGCCTTCGTGCAACGGTCCTGCCTGACCCTACTGCCTTACTTGGCGGCGGCCACCGGCATGAACTGCGTGAGGTCGATGTTCTCGCCAACGGCGAGGTCGGTACGCGCCATGAACTTCGGCCGGATGAACCAGATCGCCAGCGGCAGCACGATCAGCGACAGCACCATGTTGATCAGCATGATCGCCATCAGCAGCAGGCCCATGTCCGCCATGAACTTGAGGTCGGACAGGAAGTACCAGGGCACGATGCCGATCAGCATGATCGAGGCGGTGAACATGATCGCCTTGCCGGTGGTGGTCAGCGAGGTGGTGATCGCCGCGGCCAGGTCGCCCTCGTGCACGTGGTACTCCTCGCAGATGCGGGAGAGCAGGTAGATGCCGTAGTCGATGCCCACGCCCACGCCCATGACCGCGACGATGGTGGCGTTGATGTCCAGGCCGATGCCGAGCTGATGCATCGCCGCACCCTGCAGCGTATTGGCCAGGTTCACCGGGATCAGCAGCAGCACCGAGGCCACGAACGACTTGTAGGCCAGGGCGGCGATGAGCGCGATGGCCACGTTGACCAGAAAGAAGATGAACCAGTGGTAGCGCTCGACCACGATGTTCATTGCCTGCTGCAGGGCGATGAAGCCGGTGCCCATGCGCACGCGGAACATCTCGTGCTCCTCGCCGACGATGTCGACCGCACGTCGTGCGCTGTCCAGCGCGGCGTCCACCGTCGCCTGCTTGTTGTCGGCAAACCAGATCGACACGGTGGAGTGCTGCGCTTCGAAGTCCATCACGTGGCCGAAGTTCAGCGGCGTGGAACCGAACAGCACGGCCTGCCCGGCGCTGTAGGCCGCGCGCTTGGACGTGTCCACCGGCAGCCACTGCGGGTTGCCGCCGGCGAACAGGCGGTTGCCTTCCATCATGTAGTCGGTGAAGGACAGCGTGGCGCGCGGCTTGATGCCGGTATCCAGCTCCACCAGTTCCTGCAGCCGGGCACGGACCTCCATCGCCTCGGGCAGCAGCGCGACGCGGTTGGTGCCGTCCTCCGGGTTCTTCGCCTCGATCACCAGTTCCAGGGTGTTCATGCCTGGGAAGTGCGCGTTGATGGCGCGCACCGCGGTGTTGAAGTCGGAGTCGTACCAGAGCAGGTTGCTGCCCTCGGTGGGGTTGCCGATCTCGAGCTGGGTCGTCTCATAGATCGACCAGGCGCCGAGCACCGCGACGACGATCAGGGTGAACTTCGCGTTCTTGCCGTGGGTCAGCGTGGCCATGCGCTGCAGCAGCCGCTTCTGGGCCAGATGGATGCCCGATTCCTTGCCTTCGCCGCCGGAGATCTGCTCGAAGTTGTTCGGCAGCGGCAGGTAGGACAGCAGGATCGACGCCAGGAATACGCCGGCCGGGAGGATCCACAGCGCCCAGGCACCGCAGAACAGCGCGTGGTCGCGCATGGTCTGGATCGGCGCGACCGAAATGAAGACGATGCCGAGCACGTCGGTCGTGATGCCGAGGATCGAGGGCGTCAGCATCACGCCCATGCAAACCTCGGCTGATTTCTTCTTGTCCTTGAGGTGCGCCAGGATCTCGTAATAGCGCTCGGTGTACTGGATGCAGTGCGAGAACGTTCGGGCGACCAGCAGCAGCGGAACGATCGTCAGCAACGGCTCGATCGGGCGGTCGAGCCAGCCTATGAAACCGACACCCCAGACGCCAGCAACCAGTGCGCACATGATGGGTGTCACCACGCCCGCGATGTTGCGCATGTACAGAATCAGCGAGAGGGTCAGCAGGCCGATCGTCATCAAGAATATGCTGTAAGTCTGCTCCTGCAGCTCGTACACCCAGCCCGTCAGCACCGGCTGGCCGGCGAGATAGATCTCGTGGTTCTCGTCCTCGGCCTTGGCGATCAGGTCACGGACGAAATCGAAGGCCACACCGTATTCGATGCTGTCCAGGAAGGTGGCCTGGATCAGGGTCGCCGTCTCGTCGCGTGACACGAAGAAGGTGCGCGCGTTGGGCGACTGTTCGACGCGACGGCGGAACTCGTCCACCTCCTCCTGGTTGGCGGGAACACGGTCACCCATCAGGGGCCGGACGTCGACGCCGGCCGGCGTCGCCTCCACGTAACGCAGCTTCTCGGTGGAGATCGAGATCAGCTGGACGTGGTCGATGCCGGGCGTGAGGTCGACGTTGCGCGTCAGGTCCCAGACCTTCTGCAGCGTGTCCTGGTGGTAGATCTTGCCTTCCTTGCGCTTGACCATGATGTACATGGTCAGCGGATTGCCGAAGTTCGGATGGTCGAAATAGACCTGCACGAACGGGTCATCCTTCGGCAGCAGGTTCTTGAAGATCGTCTTCACCACCACGTTGGGAAACCCGAACAGGAAGAAGATCGTCACCAGCAGGAACGCGACCGACACCGCCAGACGGTGGTCCATGACCCAGCGGGCCAGGCGGAATCGGAAGGGCAGATTGTCCATGTTCGTGTCGTGTCGTCTGTAGAGTGAGGAAGAGCGGGTCGTTGTTGCGTGAATCAGGAGGCGCCGAGGCGCATCAGGGCGGTCTGGGTGAGGTACTTGTCGTACATCGTCGGGCTGTTGGCCCCGCTTTCGTGGCCTTCGACGCTGCGGACCTGCTCCAGCCGCGTGACCCGGCCGGTCTGGATATCGGAACAGGTGACGTGGCACCAGCTCCAGTACGGATGCTTTCCATCCATGAATTTCTTGCCGCCGGATTCGTAGAGCGAGTACGCCCCGTCGAAGGAGCGGTACGGCTGGTCACGGCGGTCATAGGTGACCATGCCGACGACCACCTGGTTGCGGGCGTCGAACCACACCTGTTTCTTGGAGATCGGCGCACGCGGATAGCCGGTGGGCGTGGCCTCGACGAGGATCGCCTCGGGAACCAGCTCCACCGTGCTGTCCCAGAACGTGGTGCCCTTCGGGCCGCCATGCGTCTTGTGTTCCCAGTTGTCGTGGTCGGCGTTCCAGGCCCCCGACAGTCCGGCGAGGAAGGGGCCGCGGCCGACGATCTTGAAATTGCCCCAGGTCAGCAGCGGGTCGCCGGCCGCCCAGGCGTCGGACAGGTAGAGCGTCGTGCCCGGCAGCAGGGGCTCGAAGCGCTGGTCGGCGGGGAACTGTCGGATGCGGCGGAAGTCCGCGACGTATCCGTACAGCGCGGGGAACTTGCGCTGGTCGTACTCCCACACGTTCATGAAGGAGGTGCCGCGAAACTGCTGCGGCGCGGTGAAGAACACGGTCTGGAAGCGCAGCTTGTCCTTGTGCGGCGTCCAGTACGGCCGGGGATCCATGCTCACCCGCGCCACCGCGTTGAGTTCCGCCCAGCCGCCGGCATAGCGGAAGCGGGTCTCGCCATCCACCGCGACGTCGTTGATCTTGACCGCGTAGAACGAGGCATCGTGGCGACCCCAGCTCAGGGTCTGCGCAGCCAGCAGCTCGACACCGGTCTTGGCATCGGGAAACGGATTGCCGCCGATCCAGGGTTCGCCGTCAGCCGCGTGCACCACGTTGCCCGTCTCGTCGAACGCGGCCTTGCCGGCGTTCTTGAGCGTGGCCTCGATGTATTCCCACGGCGACAGGCGCATCACGTCGGTCGTGGTCTTGACGATGCGCAGCTTGCGGCCGTTCTTCAGGATCTGCTCGTAGCGGATCGGCTCGAGCAGGTCCTTGACCAGCTCCACGTTCGACGCGTTGATCTCGTCGCCGGTCTTGATCTTGCCCTTGGTGTATCCCTCGATCGAGAGCAGCTCGTCCGGATAGGCCTTGGTGATCTCCCCGGTCTGCGCGATCGCCTGCCAGGTCGGCATCAGCACACCAGCGGCCCCTGCCCCGGCAGCAAGCTGCCTGAGAAAGTGACGCCGGCTGTATTGATGGTCGTACTTGAGCAGTTTCATGTTCGGCCTTCCGTCTTCCTTAAAAATTCCGGCGGTCGGGGAAGGACCGACCGCCGGAGACAAAGCGCTAGGAAGGGCTTAGCGCTGAGGAGTCGTTGCAAGCCGGATCAGAACTGGTAGCCCACGCGCAGGCCGAGCTCGTCCGCGAAATCGATCAGGCTCATCAGGTTCTTGTTGGTGTTCCCGCCCCACGCATCGCCTTCGATGTAGTTGTAGAACAGGTTGACCGTGATGTTGCCGCGCGGCTTCCACTGCACGGCGGGCTGCACCAGCACACCGCCCTGCACGTCGATCAGCGCGGCCACGCTGTACTCGAACACGTAGGCTTCCGTCGGCTGCAGCGCCGCCAGCACCACGTAGTTCGCACCTTCGGAGAGTCCGGGGGCGATCTTGGGCGACTGGCTCTGCGGAACATTCGGGTTCAGCCGCACGGTGTCGGCGTTGTTGGGGCTGACGTAGTTCTCGCTGCCGTAACCGTCGAGCAGCAGGCCGGCGAGGTCGCTCTCCTTCTGCCACAGGTACTGGAACACCATGTAGGTGGCAGGGAAGCTCTGCGAGAAGCGCTGGTACTTCTCCACCACCAGGCCCACCTGGACTTCATCACGCTCGTCGAAGTCCTGGCGCAGGTCGATCCCGGTGAACTTGCGGTCCTTGGCATAGGTGGCTTCGACGTTGATGATCATCTGGTCGAAGATCGAGCCTGGTTCCGCCTCGGTCACCAGGCCGCCGCCGATTCCGAAGATGTGCTCACGGTAATAGCGACGCTCGATGTGTCCGCGCAGACCTTCGCCGGCGATGAAGAACGCGTCGAGCTGGTTGTCGGCGGCCGTGAAGTTGCCGTTGACCGGCTGCGCCAGCAGCTGCTGTGCGCCGGGGAACTCGTCGATCGCGCGATCCAGGCCTTCCAGGCCGTGCAGCTTGATGTAGCCGGCGTAGTTGAACCATTCCTCGGCCGAGAACACGCCGGCGGGTGAGGCCTCGAACGCGGTCTCCGCCAGCAGCGGCCCGCAGCCGTTGTCGGTACCCAGGCTGGTCCCGTGGGCAAGATTGAACGCGGGGATCAGGGCCGCCGCGCAGGCGATGTTGAACGCGGCACCGAGCGCGTTGCTGTCGGGCAGCGCCTTGTTGACGCCCGACTTGCTCCAGCGGATCGAACCCAGCGGGTTCAGTCGGCTGGTGTACATGAACTGCGCGTTGTAGTTGCCGAACTCGCCCTTGACGCGGAAGCCGTAGTTGATCTTCTCGTCGTAGTCGCCCTGCTTGTAGCGGTCGCGGATCGTGAACTGCGACGGCACCAGGTTGTAGGGCGTGTTGACGTTCATCAGCACGGTCGGCACGAACTGCTGCGCGAAGGAGTCGACGACGATGGTGTCGGTCGCCTGCACGGTGACGCGCAGACCCGGCGCGGACATGCGCTCGTCGGCGAATTCCTCGATCGCGCGATCGATGAACAGATGGCGACGCAGGTCCAGGCCGTTGGCCACGTCCATCAGGCGGAAGAACAGCAGCTGGCCCCAGGCCACCGACTGGTTGCCCAGGCGCGCCGTGACCGTGCCGTTGGTCCACTGCCCGAAGAAGGCCGGGAGGTCGACCATGTAATTCCGGCCCGAGCGCTCGAACAGCAGCGGCGTCTTGTCGCCCTCGACCTCGTAACCGAGATGGCTGGGTTTGCCGCGGAACTGCTCCTTGGGTCCGCCGACGATGCCACCGTTGATGTCGTCGTAGTCGTTGTAGTCGAAATCGCGGTAGCCGAGGTCACCCGGGTCGTACACCGCGCGTATGCGGCTGATCAACGAGAAGCCGCTGTCCGCCCAGCGGATGCTCGGCGTCGCCTCGAAGCGCAGGATGTGATAGTTCAGATCGTTGTCACGCGATGGGACATAGCGCGTGATGGTGTCCGTGGTGCTGGTGTTGTTGGTCACGCCACGGGTGGCGGGAAACGCCGTGCCGCCGCCGATGTCGAGCGAGCCGGGCAAGCCCAGGGGCCCGAGGTCGAGGCTGATGCCTGCGGAGGGAAGCGGCGTGGTGTACCCGCCCACCGGATTGCCGGCGATGCGGTTGATGGCCACGCCGTTGGCCGGATCGCCGTACTGGTTGACCGTCGACGCCTGACTGCTGGTGCTGATCGCGGTTTCGAGCCGGACCAGTCCGTTGAAAGAGAAATCGCCGCCGAACAAGGTGCGGTCCACCCGGCCGCCCTGTGCCTGTACCGGGCTTGCGATGCTCACCGCCGCCACGGCCACCAACCCTCCAATCCAGCGCTTCTTAAGCACACTCATGGATCTTCCCTCCGTAGTTCGATTCGTTATGCCCCTTGCGCCGCGCCTCTTGGGCGCGGCGTTTACCGCCGCCGCAATCCGCCTTTGCTGAAGTCACCGCCGCCGCGCACGACTCCACCTCGATCGATCAGCTGCCGATCTGGATGATCTTTCCTGAATGTCCCACCGCGATGATCCGTCCCGACGTCGGCTCGGTGCGCACCGCCTGGTACCAGTCGGTGGTGGTGTCGCCCTCGTCGATGTTGTCCCAGGTCATGCCGTTGTTCTGGCTGCGGAACATCACCCGCATGCCGGTCGCCACCACCTGCCCGGACGGCGATGCCGTCACGCTCAGGAAGTTCAGTTCCGTTCCGGTGTCGCACTTCATCCAGGACTCGCCACCGTCACCGGAGATCAGGAGTTCTCCCGCCTGGCCCACGGCGTAGCTGTTGCCCTGCCCGGCCTCGACCAGGTACAGCGCGTGCAGCGTGGGCGCCTCCGGATCGATCGCGCGAATGACGCGCCAACTCGCTCCCTGGTCCTCCGAGCGCAGGATCAGGCCGTATTCGCCCGCCACGGTGATCACGCCGCTCTCGGTCACGTGCGTTGCATAGACCATCGGCTCTCCGGTGCCGAAGTGGTCTTCGCTGGCCATGGCCGACCAGTCGGGCGCGGTGGACGCCCAGGTCCGGCCGCCATCGGTGGACTTGACCAGGACTCCGAATTCGCCGCCGGCGACGGCCAGGCCGTTGCTGTTCACGCTCACCGCGAACATCCGGTCGGTCATGCCGCTATCGATCTTCACCCACTTGCCGGCGGTGTCCTCGACCAGCACGACGCCGGACTGTCCGACCGCGATGGTGTGGCTGCCGCGCCGATCGACCGCCAGAAGCGCCAGGTCGGTGGCATCGTGCTGAACGGCCGTCCACGTCGCTCCGGCATCGGCCGACTCGAAGATCGCACCCTTCATCCCCACCGCCACGCCCTTGCCGTCCTGGAACGCAACGCCATAGAACGCCGAGTGGACGATGCCCTGGTTCAGCGTCTTGAGCAGATTGGACTGCGTCTTGGCCGGCGCCTGCGCGTTGGCGTACGCGCCGCCGCCCAGCACTGCCGCGACCGAAATGCCGGCCGCCCACGCCCATGGGCGCAGCTTCGAGAACTTC
>CAMLNE010000119.1 GCA_946481265.1 uncultured Panacagrimonas sp.
CGGCAGCGGCAAGGCCGACGAGATCGCCGAGTTGGTGAAGGCCGGCGAGATCGAGCTGGCGATCTTCAACCACGATCTTTCGCCGAGCCAGGAGCGCAATCTCGAGAAGATCCTGTGCTGTCGGGTGCTCGACCGCGCCGGCCTGATCCTCGACATCTTCGCGAGCCGCGCCCGCTCGCACGAAGGCAAGCTGCAGGTCGAACTGGCCCAGTTGCAGCACCTGGCCACGCGCCTGGTGCGGGGGTGGACCCATCTCGAACGCCAGAAGGGCGGTATCGGCCTGCGCGGGCCCGGCGAGACGCAGCTCGAGACCGACCGCCGCCTGGTGCGTGATCGCATCGCCACGCTCAAGCGGCATCTCGAGGACGTGCGCCGCCGTCGCGCGCAGAGCCGTGCCTCGCGCAAGCGCAACCAGGTGCCCTCGGTCTCGATTGTCGGCTACACCAACGCGGGCAAGTCGACGCTGTTCAATGCGCTGACCGGCGACGATACCTATGCTTCGAGCCAGCTCTTCGCCACGCTGGACACCACGGTGCGCAAACTGGAGCTGCCCGCCAGCGAAACCGGCGGGATGGCCGAGGGCATGACGGACCACGGCGGCGGGTCCGCACCCGTCTCGCCGGCGCCGGAAGGCAGCATGCGTCGCGGCGAGCCGGCCGTGATCGCCGACACGGTCGGTTTCGTGCGCGACCTGCCGCACGACCTGATCGCGGCGTTCCGCGCCACGCTGGAAGAATCGCGTGACGCCGACCTGCTGCTGCACGTGGTCGACTCGGCGGATCCCGAGCGGATGGCGCGCATCGAGCAGGTTGACGAGGTACTCGACGAGATCGGCGCCGGCGACGTGCCTCGCCTGCTGGTGTTCAACAAGATCGACCTGCGCGAAGCCGAGCCGGCGCGCGTCGAACTGGATGAATCCGGGTGTCCGCAGCGTGTCTTCGTCTCGGCCAGGACCGGTGAGGGTATCGACCTGCTGCGCGAGGCGATCGCCCGCCGGCTGCGCCCGCAGGAGGCTATCCATGAGGTCACGGTGCCGCCGGGTGCGGCTCGCCTGCGCGCGCAGCTGTTCGAGTATCGCGCCGTGCGCGACGAGCGCCTGGACGAGGATGGTTCCTCGCATCTGCGCGTGGCCATGCCCTATGAGCGCCTGCGCGGCCTGTGCGTGGCGGCGGGTGTGACCCCCCCGCCGACCCCGCACGTGTTTGAGGAATGGGAACGTCGACCCTAGAATCCGCGGTCTTAGTCGCAATCCCATAGCGGTCGGCGAGACGGTTGCTCCGACCATAATGACGCGCCTCCCGGCGACGTCGCCGACCCGAAGAACAGACAAACGCCCCCATGGCTTGGAACGAAGGACCCAATCGTGACCCCTGGAGCCAGGGGCCCGGCGGAGGCAAGCCTGGTGGCGGAGGCCCCCCGGACCTCGACGAAATGCTCAAACGCCTCAAGGCGCGTTTCGGCGGCGCAGGGGGTGGGGGCGGTTCGCGAGGCGGTTCCCCCGGCCCGGGGCTTCCGCGCGCGACGATCGGGATTGCGATTGCGATCGTGGCGGCCCTCTGGATCGCCAGCGGCGTGTACGTGGTGGACGAACAGGAGCGCGGCGTGGTCCTGCGCTTCGGCGAATACGACCGTACGGCGATGCCCGGTATCGGCTGGCGTGCGCCGTGGCCGATCGAGTCGATGGAGCGCATCAACGTCACCCAGGTGCGCCAGATCTCCGACCAGCAGAGCATGCTCACCAAGGACGAGAACATCGTCGACGTGACATTGACCGTGCAGTACCGCGTGTCCGACGTCGAGGATTTCCTGTTCAACGTCGATGGCCCCGACCTGACGCTGCAGCAGGCCACCAAGTCGGCCGTGCGCGAGACGATCGGTCGCAGCGAGATGGACTTCGTCCTCACCGCAGGCCGGCAGGCGATCGCCGACCAGACCAAGCAGATCCTTCAGGAGACGCTGGACGACTACAAGTCGGGCCTGGTGGTCACCGAGGTGAACCTGCAGCAGGCGCAGCCGCCCGAGGCGGTGCAGGCCGCCTTCGCGGATGCGATCAAGGCACGTGAGGACCAGGAGCGCCTGAAGAACGAGGCCGAGGCCTACGCCAACGACCGCCTGCCCAAGGCGCGCGGCGCCGCGGCGCGTCAGATCGCCGAGGCGACCGCCTACCGTGATCAGGTGGTAGCCCGCGCCGAAGGCGACGCGTCGCGCTTCATCCAGCTGCTCAACGAATATCGCCAGGCACCCGGCGTGACGCGCGACCGTCTCTACCTGGACAGCATGAGCCAGATGATGGCGGGCAGCTCGAAGATCCTGCTCGATGTCGACCAGGGCAATTCCATGATCTACCTGCCGCTTGAGCAGTTGATGAAGTCGATTCCGCGTAGCGAAGCCTATCCGTCTGACTACGTCACCGTGCCGAGCAGCGCGGCGGGCGCGAGCAGCCTCGATTCATCGCGTTCGCGCGATCGGAGCCGGCCATGATGAGGAATCCGCCGATCCTGCTGGTGGCCGTGTTTGCGCTCGGCCTGATGCTCATCAGTGGCAGCTTCTTCACCGTCGATCAACGCGAGCGCGTGCTGCTGTTCCAGCTGGGCGAGATCAAGGGCGAGGATTTCGAGCCTGGCCTGCACCTGAAGCTGCCCTTCGTGCAGCGCATCGTGCGCCTGGATGGCCGCATCCTGACCCTTGACAACCAGACCGAGAACTTCCTGACCATCGAGAAGAAGAACGTCGAGGTCGATTTCTTCGTCAAGTGGCGCATCGTCGATACGGCCCGCTACTACCGCTCCACCGGCGGACAGGAGCTGGTGGCGATGGACCGCCTTGCCGCCATCGTCAATCCGGGGCTGCGTGCCCAGTTCGGCTCGCGCACCATCCGCCAGGTCGTGTCGGGTGAGCGCAACGAGATCCTCGATGCGGTGCAGAGCACGGCGGCCGACCGTGTTGCGGATTTGGGCATCGAGATCGTCGACGTGCGCGTCAAGCGCGTCGACCTGCCCAAGGACGTCAGCGAGTCGGTCTACCAGCGCATGCGCGCCGAGCGCACGCGAGTGGCCTCGGACCTGCGCGCGCGTGGCGCCGAGGAGGCCGAGCGGATCCGCGCGGAGGCGGATCGCGAGGCCCAGATCACGCTGGCCAACGCCTATCGCGATTCGGAAAAACTGCGCGGTGAAGGCGACGGCAACGCCACGGAAGTGTATGCAAAGGCCTACGGCCAGGACGCGGAGTTCTACCGGTTCTATCGTTCGCTGAACATCTATCGGGACAGCTTCGGTACGCGTGACACGGTGCTGGTGCTGGAGCCCAAGGGCGAGCTCTTCCAGTACTTCAAGAGCGACGGCAAGTAGCCTGATCGGACCGTGTGGTCCGAGCTGCTGGGCGCCCTGGGTCTGATGCTGGTGATCGAGGGCCTCCTGCCATTCATCTCGCCCGCGCGGTTACGCCGGGCGCTGCTGAATTTCGCCGCGGTCGAAGACCGCGTGATGCGCTGGCTTGGCCTGGCCTGCATGCTGGGCGGGCTGCTGATTCTCAACGCAGTAAAATAGCAACGCCGCCTCGCGGCGATTCCCCACGGACGTCTTCCCCATGGTCACCAAACGCTGGATGCTGCCTGACGGCATGGAAGAGGCGCTTCCTCCAGTCTCATGGCAGCTGGAGCGGCTGCGCCGTCGACTGCTCGACCACTATCAGGAGGCAGGCTACGAGCTGATCCTGCCGCCCCTGGTCGAGCACCTCGAGTCGCTCCTGACCGGCAGCGGCAGCGCCCTCGAGCGTCAGACCTTCAAGTTCGCCGATCCGCAGGGTGGCCGCATGCTCGGCATCCGGGCGGACATGACGCCGCAGGCGGCGCGCATCGCGGTGCGACGCTATGCCGATTCCAGCGTAATCCGCCTGTGCTACCTGGGGACTGTCCTGCGTACGACCCCGGACAGCCCCGGTGGGCCGCGTTCACCCCGGCAGGTGGGCTGCGAGCTGTTCGGCGAAGCGGACCTGGCGGCCGATCTCGAGGTGCTGCGCCTGATGCTGCGCACCCTGGAGCTGGCGGGTCTGACCGAGGTGCACCTGGACCTGGGGCAGGTGGCGATCTATCGGGCGGTCATCGGCAGGCTGAAGCTCGAAGCCGAGGACGAGGCGACCCTGTTCGGCATCCTGCAGCGCAAGTCGCATCCGGACCTGATCGACTTCGGAAGTGCGCGCGGACTCGATGGCGCGATCGAGGCGCTCGGTGCACTGATGGACCTCAACGGTGATGTCGCCGTGCTGCAACGGGCACGCCAGACGCTGGCGAAGGACGATGCGCAGATCGCATCTGCTCTGGGCACCCTCGAGGCGGCCGCGGCAAGCCTGGCAAGCGAGTTTCCGCAGATGCCAATCCATGTGGATCTGGCCGAGTTGCGCGGCCTGCGCTACCACACCGGCCTGGTCTTTGCGGCCTTCGTGCCGGGCTATGGTCGCGAGATCGCACGCGGCGGGCGCTATGACGGTGTGGGACGCGAGTTCGGCCGCGCGATGCCGGCGACGGGATTTTCTGCCGACATGAACGAACTTCTGCGGCTGGGAGCATAGAAATGGGCAAGAGTGTGGTGGTGATCGGCGCCCAGTGGGGCGACGAGGGCAAGGGCAAGGTCGTGGACCTGCTCACCGATCGTGCGCAGGCCGTGGTTCGCTTCCAGGGCGGGCACAACGCCGGTCATACGCTGGTGATCAACGGCGTGAAGACGGCGCTCAACCTGATCCCCTCGGGGATCATGCGTCCCGACGTCGCCTGCCTGATCGGCAACGGCGTGGTGCTCTCGCTGCCGGATCTGGTGAAGGAGATCGAGAAGGTCGAAGCGACCGGCGCGTCGGTGCGCAATCGCCTGCGAATCTCCGAGGCCACGCCGCTGGTGCTGCCGGTGCATGCCAGGCTCGACCAGGCGCGCGAACACGCGCGCGGCGAGGCGAAGATCGGCACCACCGGCAAGGGTATCGGGCCGGCCTACGAGGACAAGGTGGCGCGTCGCGCCATCCGCGTGGGTGACCTGTTCCACCGCGAGCAACTGGCCGCCAAGCTCGGCGAGCTGCTGGCCTTCCACAACTTCGTGCTGATCAACTATTTCAAGGAGCCTGCGGTCGACTTCCAGGAAACGCTGGATGCGCTGCTGGGCTATGCGGAGACGATCCGGCCGATGGTGGCGGACGTCACCGAACTGCTGCGCGTGCACCTGGAGCGCGGCGACAACGTGCTGTTCGAAGGCGCGCAGGGCGCGCTGTTGGACGTGGACCACGGCACCTACCCGTACGTGACCTCGAGCAACACCACGGCAGGCGGCGCGGCCACCGGCTCGGGTGTCGGCCCGCGCTACCTCGACTACGTGCTGGGCATCGTGAAGGCCTACGCCACGCGCGTCGGCTCGGGTCCGTTCCCCACCGAGCAGGAAAACGACATCGGTCAGCAGATCCGCGACAAGGGCCAGGAGTACGGCACGGTCACGCGGCGCCCGCGCCGCTGCGGCTGGTTCGACGCCGTCGCCGCGCGACGCTCGATCTTCAACAACAGCGTCAGCGGGCTGTGCGTCACCAAGCTCGATGTCCTGGATGACCTGGACGTCCTGCGCATCTGCACGGGATACAAGCTGAACGGCGTTCCCGTGGACGTGCCGCCAATCGGCGCCGAAGGGTTCGACAAGATCGAACCCGTCTACGAGGAACTGCCGGGCTGGAAGTGCAGTACCTACGGCGTGACGCGACATGCGGACCTGCCGGCTGCCGCCTGGCGCTACCTGGACCGGGTGCAGGAAGTCACGCAGACCGAGATCGCCATCATCTCCACCGGTCCGGACCGCGAGCACACCATGGTGTTGCGCAATCCGTTCGACTGAGTCCCTCAGCGTGACCGGCGCCGGTAGTGTTCGGGCGGATCGAAACTACCGGACCAGATTCCACGTCTGCCGGCGCGCGCCTGCGCTTGCACCTGGGCGAAGGCACCCTTGCTGTAGCGGGTGTAATCGACCGCCCAGCCTTCGCGCACGAGCCACTCGTTGATGCTGCGACCGCCGGCCGAGCACCGGGATACCGTGCGGCCGTGCCGATCGGTCTCGACGGGCAGGCACTTCACCGTTCGCCCCGCCAGATGCCGGCGCAGGGCCTGGGCGGCCTCTGCGCCGCAGTCCCAGGCCTTCTCGCGGCGTCGGCACGTCTGCTTGTATTCCGGCGCGTCGATGCCCCACAGGCGGATGCGCTGCGCGCCAATGTCGATGGAGTCGCCGTCGCGCACCTTGGCCTGCCCGATGATCGGCGTCGCGGCCTGCGCGGGGTACCAGTGCCCGGCCAGCACGACCAGGAAAAGTGCCCTTCGGATCACGGCATGCATCGGATTAGGAGTACCCTTTGCGCTGCACAGGTTGTCGATGTGCCGCCCGGGCACCTCTGCCTCGACGTGGCAGCAGGCCGAAGCGCGCGTCAGACGATCGCGGCCGGTACCGGCGCCACAGGTATCGCTTGAAACAGAAAAGCCCGGCAGGGCCGGGCTTTTCTGTTTGAAATGGTGCCGAGAAGAGGACTCGAACCTCCACGGTTTTACCCGCCAGTACCTGAAACTGGTGCGTCTACCAATTCCGCCATCTCGGCATGGCGCCCAACCGGACAAGGCCGGAGCGACAAGGGCGCGAATTCTGGGGATGCGGTTCAACGATGTCAATGAAACGAAAGAACAACAAGCAAAACTCTGACTGGCGCAGCCAGGACCCCGCCTACAAGGCCGAGGCCGAACGCTACGCTGACCCCATTCCTTCGCGGCGGCTGATCCTCGATCGGCTGGAGAAAAACGCCGGGCCGCGCACCCTCGACGAGCTGATCGGCGACTTCGAGCTGACCCGGCTCGATCAGCAGTCTGCGCTCGAGAAGCGTCTTGCCGCGATGGTGCGCCAGGGCGAACTGGTGCAGAACCGCATGGGCGCCTATGGCCCGCTGGGCAAGATGAACGCCATCGCGGGCACCGTGCAGGCGCACCGCGACGGCTTCGGCTTCCTGATTCCCGACGCCGGCCCGCCCGATGTCTTCCTGCCACCGCGGCAGATGCGCGAGCTCATGAATGGTGATCGCGCGCTGGTGCGCGTGACCGGCACCGACTTCAAGGGGCGCCCGGAAGGCTCGGTGGTGGAGGTCCTCAAGCGCGCTTCGCGCCAGGTGGTGGGTCGCCTCCACATCGAGCAGGGCGTGGCCTATGTGATCCCCGACAATCCGCGCGTCCAGCAGGATCTGCTGATTCCCAGCGACGCCGTCGGCAGCGCGCGGCACGGACAGATGGTGGTGGCAGAAATCACCGCGGTGCCGGGGCATCGCACCTTGCCGGTCGGACGCGTGCTCGAAGTGCTCGGCGAACACCTGGCACCGGGCATGGAGATCGAGGCCGCGATCCGCGGGCACGGTCTTCCGCACGTGTTTCCCGCCGCGGTCGAACGGGAAGCCGAGGCGATTCCCGACACGGTGCAACCCAGGGAGCTCGAAGGTCGCGTGGATCTTCGCAAGCTGGGCCTGGTCACCATCGACGGCGCCGATGCGCGCGACTTCGACGACGCCGTGCATGCCAAGCCGGTCAGGCGCGGCATCCTGGGCGGAGGGGGTGGCTGGAGCTTGACCGTGGCCATCGCCGACGTCGCCGCCTACGTCAAACCGGGTGCGCCGCTGGACGTGGAGGGCGGGGAGCGAGGCAACTCGGTGTACTTCCCGGACCGCGTCATCCCGATGCTGCCGGAGAAGCTGTCGAACGGGCTGTGCTCGCTCAATCCCGACGTCGACCGGCTGTGCATGGTCTGCGAGATGCGGGTCTCGCCCGCCGGCGAAGTGACCAAGGCGCGTTTCTTCGAGGGCGTGATGCGCAGCGATGCGCGCCTGATCTACGACGACGTGGCCGCCGCGCTCGAAGGGGAGGAGGGGCGGGTGCCCGCTGCAGTGCTGCCCAGGCTCAAGGTGCTGGAGGCGTGCTTCGATGCGCTGTTCGCGGCGCGTCAGCGGCGCGGTGCCATCGATTTCGAATCCAGCGAGACCCGCATCGTGTTCGGCACCGATCGCAAGATCGAGCGCATCGTGCCGGTGCAGCGCAACCGCGCGCACCGCCTGATCGAGGAGTGCATGATCGCCGCCAACGTCGAGGCGGCGAAGTTCGTCTCCAAGCACAAGCTGCCGGCGCCTTATCGTGTCCACGAGAAGCCGGACGCAATGAAGGTACAGGCCCTGCGCGAATTCCTGCAGGCGCAGGGCCTCAAGCTCGGCGGCGGCGACCGTCCGGAGGCGGCGGACTACGCCGCGCTGATGAGCCGCTGCAAGGACCGGCCGAACCTGCCGCTGGTCCAGACCGTGATGCTGCGCTCGCTGATGCAGGCGCGCTACAGCGCGGAGAACAACGGGCACTTCGGGCTGGCGCTGACGCATTACGCGCATTTCACCTCGCCGATCCGGCGCTATCCGGACCTGCTGCTGCACCGTGGGCTGAAACATCTGATCCGGCGCTCGAAGGTGGGTGACTTCACCTATTCGGTGGCCGATATCGAGCGTCTGGGCGCGCACTGCTCGATGACCGAGCGGCGCGCGGACGACGCCACGCGTGACGCGGTGTCCTGGCTCAAGTGCGAATACATGAGCGACCGCGTTGGCGAGGAGTTCGACGGAATGATTTCGGGCGTGGCGCCCTTCGGCCTGTTCGTCGAACTCGGTGGTCTGCATGTCGACGGCCTGGTGCATGTCAGCAGTCTGTCGAACGACTACTACCAGTTCGACCAGGGTCACCACCGGCTGGTCGGCGATCGCACAGGACGCGTCTACAATCTTGGCGACCCGGTGCGCGTGAAGGTGACGCGGGTCAATCTGGACGAGCGCAAGATCGATCTGGAAATGACGGGCGGCGGCAAGGGCGAAAAAAGTTCATCCTCGATTCAGGGCAAGCGCCCAGAATCGCGGCGCAATCAGCGGGGACATCAACGTCCTGGGAAACATCAGGGAAAAAGTCAGGAAAAACGTCAATGAACATGCTCAAGCCGCTTCTTGTTTCGATCCTCGTGGTGGGAGTTGCCGGCTGTGCCAACGATCCCAACCGGCGTGCCAAGACCGGTGCAGGCATTGGCGCGGTGGTCGGCGCGGTGCTCGGCAACACGGTCAGCGATGCACGTGGTGCGCCGATCGTCGGCGCGGTGGTTGGCGCCGTCGCCGGCGGTGCGGTCGGCAACTACATGGACAAGCAGCAGCGTGAGCTCGAGCAGCAGCTCGCCGAGGAGGCGCGCAACAACGAACTGCAGATCGTGCGGCTGTCGGGCGATGCGCTGAAGATCGGCATCGCCAGCGATGTCAGCTTCGACCTCGGCAGCGCCACGTTGCGGCCGGACGCGCTGGGCACCTACGGCAAGATCGCCAACGTGCTGAAGAGCTACGACAAGACCGTGATCCACGTCGTGGGCCATACCGATACCAGCGGCACCAGCGAACTCAACCAGACCCTGTCGGTGAACCGTGCAGCCTCGGTGAGCAGCTACCTGGCGCAGAGTGGCGTGCCGCAGACCCGCATCCGCGAGGAAGGCCGCGGCGAGCGCGAGCCCGCCGTGCGCACGGCCGACGGCGTGAAGGAAGCGCGCAACCGTCGCGTCGACATCGTTCTCAAGCCGGTGGTCGAGGGCAACGAGCAGGCCGCCTGGACGCCGCCTCCCTACCTGGGCGGCTGAGTCCAAGAAGTCTTCACCGGCACTCGGGGCGCTGCGGCGCCCCGATTCTTTTGGCGATCCCGGATAATCCGCCCGATTCCACTCCCAGGAGCCGCCGCCATGAACCCGATCCGAAACCTGGCCTGGTGGTGCCTGCTCGCCGGCTTGCTCGCCGGCTGCGGCGGTGCCGGGGACGAGGCCGGCGAGCGCGAATCGCGCGCCGGCGAAGGACGGGCGGAAACCCGGAGCATCCGCAATACCGAGAACATCGGCTACGCGGGCAACGCGATCGGCGCCAAGGTGGACGAGGCGCTGGACCTCAATGACAACCGCAAGAGCGAGCTCGACAGACAGCTCGAAGGCGCTGAACAGGGCAATTGATGTCGGAGCATTACATCGGCGGCTTCCATGCCGTCCTCGCCGCACTCGAAGACGGGACGCGCAAGCCCTTCGAGATCCTGCTGGCGGACAGTCGCAAGGATGAGCGGGCGCGCCGCGTGCGCGAGCTGGCGTCGGCACTGGGCATCCCCGTGCGCACCGCCGGGCGCTCGGACCTGGACCTGAAGGTGCCGGGGCTGCGTCACCAGGGCGTGCTGGCGCTCATGCCGCAGGTCGAGCTGGCTGGTGAGGACATCCTGGAGGCGGCTGCCAGCGAGGGCCGCATGTTCCTGGCCCTGGACGGCGTGCAGGATCCGCACAACCTCGGCGCCTGTCTGCGCACCGCCGAGGCGGCGGGCGCCAGCGCCGTGATCATTCCCAAGGATCGGGCCGCCGGCCTGACCGCGGTCGCGCGCAAGGTCGCGGCCGGTTCGGCCGAGCGCGTGCCGGTGATCTCGGTGACCAACCTGTCGCGTACGCTCGAGCGGCTCAAGGAACGCGGCTACTGGCTCACCGGCCTGGCCGGCGAGGGTGAGCAGACGCTCTACGACGTGGACCTCACCGGTCCGCTGGTGCTGGTGCTCGGTGCCGAAGGCGAAGGACTGCGACGCCTGACGCGCGAGACCTGCGATCGCGTGGTGCGCATCCCCATGCTCGGCAAGGCCGAAAGCCTCAACGTTTCCGCGGCCGCAGCGGTGTGCCTGTTCGAGGCCTTCCGCCAGCGCCGCCCCCGGCGCGCGTGAAGCGCCTGGCCTGGGCCGGCCTGGCGCTGGTCCTGCTCGGCCTGATGCTGTGGTGGTGGAAGGTGGCGGTCCTCGGCCCGGTCCCGGCGCACCCGGTGTCCGAGGCCGACGGGCAGGCGGCATCCGGTTCGGCGGAGCGCCCAGGCCGGGGTCTCGCGGGCGCGCCACAGGAGGCGGGCGTGATGGAGGCGCGGACATCCAGCGGCGTGCGACTCAACCGGAAGCCGCGCGCGGTGAGCTCGTACCA
>CAMLNE010000120.1 GCA_946481265.1 uncultured Panacagrimonas sp.
GAACGAGGCCAGCCACAGCACCAGCGTGCCCTCGTTCCAGAACATCTCGAGCAGTTCCTTCTTGCGCTCGGGGGAAAGGTCGGCGAAGTTTCCATACTTGAAATCGAAGTCGAAGCCCGAGAAGGTGTTGGGCAGGCGCTGCTTCAGATACGGATACAGCGCCTTGTAGGCTTCGCGATCGGTGTCGCTGAACTTCGGGTTCTGCATCGGGATGATGTACTGCGGCGTGCGCAGGAACACCTTGAGGTGTCCGACTTCCGCCGCGATGGTCTGGATCACCTGGATGCCGGTGGCGCCGGTGCCGACGATGCCGACGCGCTTGCCCGCGAGGTCCACACGCTCCTTTGGCCAGCGCGCGGTATGGAACAGCTTGCCCGCGAACGTCTCCTGGCCGGGGAACGAGTTCTCCAGCGGAGCCGACAGCATGCCGCAGCAGGTGACCAGGTATTGCGTGTCGAAGACCTCACCAGCGGTCGTGTGGACCTTCCAGCGACCGCTGGCCTCGTCGTACACGGCGCGGCTGACCTTGGTGTCGAACTGGATGTGCGGCCGCAGCTGGCAGCGGTCAGTGACGAAGTTCAGCCAGACCTCGGTCTCGGGCTGGGCCGGGAAGCGCTCGGTCGCGTTCCACTCCTTGTACATGTCCTCCGAGAACCAGTACTGGTAGATGTAGGCCTGCGAATCGAAGCGCGCGCCGGGATAGCGGTTCCAGTACCAGGTGCCGCCGACGCCGGAGCCGGCCTCGATCAGTCGCACGTTCAGGCCCTGCTCGCGCAGCCGGTAGAGCTGGTAGAGGCCGGCCACGCCGGCACCGATGACGATCGCATCGAATTTACGGCCAGCGCCGTTCCGCGTATCTGCCTGCGCTGCTGTCGCGGTCGCCGTCATGTTCTCTCTCCTGGTTCTTGTACGGGTTTGGTGAGCGTCGCGGCGCGGTTCCCTGGCGGAAGCCCGCGCCACATGAGGTAGCACAGTCCCAAGAACCGTGCCGGCCGCCCACGCCCGCCTCGTGCAGGCGCGCGTCGCCGTGCGTGGCAGCCACCAGCGACGCCGGCAGTCCGGAATTCATGTAGGGAAACGCTCACGCGGCGGCACCGCGAGCGCCCGCGCCGGGGCGCGCGCCGGCGTTCCGTCCGTCCTCGCCGACGTCCGGAATCCGGTCGCTGCACGCGGCCCGCATCCGGGATCCGGACGTCCGCGCCCGGCCTGTTCGCACTCCGGCGGCCTGCGTATAGTCAGACCGAACTGCATGCAGGGGCGCGTCTTCCCGGCATTCCGGTACCGCCCTCGACTCCGATCCTCCAATGCGCCGGCCGGCGATCGGACCGGTGTCGAAAGGAGCATTGCACGGAGAGGAGAAGATGAACGACGCCACGGTCAACGCCCTGTTCTCCATCCCCGAGAACGACGCGCTCACGCAGCGATCCTGGAGGCAGTTCCAACGCGGCGCTGCGTCGGCCGACGCCCACCTGCGCCGCATCGTCAGCGACTCGTGGACGCGCTGCCAGCAGGCACGCGTCGATCCTTCGCGCGACCAGGCGCCGATCACCGTGATCGAGCGGGATGTGCTGGCGATGCAGCTGCGGCACCGCGATCTGCTCGAGGCCGGCAAGCCGGTGATGTCGCTGGCCCGTGACTACCTGTCCGAAACCGGCACGGTCATGGTGCTCGCCGATCCGAGCGGCGCGGTGCTCGACGTGGAAGGTGATGCCCGCACCCTGGGGCCCGCCGAGCGCATCCACCTGCTGCCGGGCGCGGTGTGGAACGAGGTGCACTGCGGCACCAACGCGATCGGCACGGCGCTGTCGCTCGAACAGCCCGTCCAGATCCACTCCGAGGAGCACTACTGCGAGGGCATCAAGCGCTGGACCTGCTCGGCCGCGGTGATCCGCCACCCGCACACGCGCAGCGTGCTCGGCGTGCTCGACATCTCGGGCCTCAGCCGGACCTACAACCGGCAGAGCCTGTCGCTGGTGGTCAATTCCGCCAGCCGCATCGAGACCTTCCTGGCGCAGAACGAACTGCTGCTGCGCTACAACCTGCTCGAGCAATGCATCGGCCGCCTCGCCACCCGCGACGGCTGCGTGGTGCTCGACCGCCACGGTTTCGCGATCAAGTTCAATGAGCACGCGGGGGAGGCGCTGGCCGCGCTCGGCGCGGACTTCGACCTGCATGTCGCCACGCGCATCGAGGCCCTGGGCAACGCCGGCGCCATCGCAGGGCGCGGTCGCGCGATGCCCGACTGGCTGCGCGACGAGTGGATCGAACCGATCCTGCAGGATGGCCGGCGGATCGGCAGCGTCATCCGCCTGCCGACACGCCCCTCGCCGCAGGCCGCCTGTGCACCACCGGCAGCCGGGCGCCCGTCCTGCGCGCAGACGTTCAGCGACGCGATCGGCCAGGCCGCGACCTTTCGCGCCGCCGTGGCCAAGGCCGTCAAGCTGGCCCGCTCGCGTGCGCCGGTGCTGCTGCTGGGCGAGACCGGCACGGGCAAGGAGGTGTTCGCGCGGGGTATCCACCAGGCCAGCACGGCAAAGGACGGCCCCTTCGTCGCGCTGAATTGCGGCGGTCTGAGCCGCGACCTGCTGGCCAGCGAGCTGTTCGGCTATCGCGAGGGCGCGTTCACCGGGTCACGCCGCGGCGGCATGGCCGGCAAGATCGAGGCGGCCGACAGGGGCACGCTGTTCCTCGACGAGATCGGCGAGATGCCGCTGGACCTGCAACCGCACTTCCTGCGGGTCCTGGAGGACGGGCAGATCTTCCGGCTCGGCGACAGCCGTCCGCAGAAGATCGGCTTTCGCCTGCTCGCCGCCACCAATCGCGACCTGCGTGCCGAGGTCGCTGCCGGTCGCTTCCGCATGGACCTGTACTACCGCATCTCGGTGACGTCGCTGCGCCTGCCGCCGCTCAGGGAGCGCCCCGAGGACATCGCCCTGCTGGCGGATCACTTCCTTGGCCAGCTCTGCGAACACCATGGCACCGGTCGCCGGCGCCTGGATCTGGACCTGCTGGCGCAGCTCCAGGCCTACGCCTGGCCGGGCAATGTGCGCGAACTGCGCAATGTCATCGAGTCGATGATCCTGACCGCGGCGGACGAGTGCATCACGCTCGACGAGCTGCCGCTCGACCTGCTGGTCGACGGCGCGCCGGCGGCGAACGTGCCGGGTGCGGCGCGGCTTGCCACCCTCGAACGCATGGAGCTCGAGCAGATCCAGCGCGCCCTGGCGCGGAGCCGCGGCAACGCGACGCTCGCGGCGCAGCAGCTGGGCATCGCCAAGAGCACGCTCTACGTCAAGCTGAAGAAGTACGGCCTCGAGGCCTATCTCGAAACCACGCGTCACTGAGGCGAGGCGCGGTGGTCACGGCCCCGTGATCCTGGGCCGGAGGTGTACGCTGCGCCGCCGGTGGAACCGGCGGCGCAGTGCACTGATCAGGGTTCGGAAGCGGCCGCGCCCCAACCGCAGGGCCGGTACGGCCAGGGGATACGCCTCAGATTCCGACCGTCGCCGCCTTGCCGACGGCGTCCCCGGACTCGTTCTGCCAATCCGCCCAACCCGCCTGCCGGTTCTGCCGGGCGGCGCGCTCGCGCTCCTCGGCCGTGGCGAATTCCAGATCCCAGCGCTTGAGGGCGGGCTTGATGATCAGCTCATGCCAGAGCGGCGGCACGAGGGCGGCAAGGAAGCAGACGAACACGCTGGGCATCTGGATGCTCTCGCGGTGCGGGACCAGCTTGTGGAACACCTGGTACGAGTTCAGGTGGTGGTCGGCGTGGTTGGTGATCTCGAAGGCGACGGTGCGCGAGAACCAGCCCAGGTGATTCCAGACGTGGCGGCGGCCGATCGGCGCACCCTTCAGCCGGATCAGGCCGTAGTGCTGGAAGTAATTGAACGACTCCACCCACAGGCGCGCGATCAACTGCGCGGCAAGCGCCAGTCCGACGGCGACCCAGCCGCCGATCGCGAAGATCGCCAGGTGGAACACGCCCAGCGCGAGCAGGGCGCGATAGCCGCGGTGACGGATGTTCCAGGCACTCAGCCCGCGCTTGCGCAGGGCGCGCCCTTCCATCTGCTGGGCGAAGACCGTGCTGTGGACCAGGGATCCCCAGGTGAAGGCGTACAGGCCCATGCCGCGCTTGGCGGTATCGCCGTCCTCCTCGGTGGCCACGTCGATATGGTGGTTGATGACGTGCCCGATATCGCGGGTGCAGTCGAGATAGCAGAGCTGCACGTAGTGGCCGACGAAACGCGGCAGCGCACCGCGCATGTGATAGAGCTCGTGCGAGGCGGGAACCAGCGGCACCACGCCCATCCAAGCCACGCCCATCACGGCGCCGGCCATCTGCCACCCGGTCAGGTCGTGGAAGCCCACCGCCCAGGCCAGCACGAAGTACTGGAACAGCGGCCCGATCGAGCAGATCCAGATCGGCAGATTGGCGAGCGCCGGATTCGACATGCGTCGCTGGCTGTAGTCCGGTCCGGCGATCGTGTCCAGGATGGCGAGGACGGGGAAGGTCGCAATTCCGATCCACACCCAGTCACCACCGGCCACCAGGCCGCCGATGCTCGCGGCCAGTACCGCAACGGGCGTCCAGTACTTCAGGTAATCCATCGTTTCCTCCAGCGTGTTGGTCTGTTTTAAAGGCGGGTCGGACGCTCCGAACTTCGAACTGCGACCGTGCTGCAGCGTAGATTGCATAATTACGTTATGCAATAGTGCATTCACTGAAAATGCGCCGTTCGTCGGGATGTATTGCAGACAGTGCGTTAACGTACAATTCGGCTTTCCGACTAGCAGGCGATCCAAGCCCATGAAAATGCGAGAACTCGAGCAGCGGACGGGGGTGAGCCGGCAGATGGTCCAGTTCTACCTCGCGCATGGACTCCTCCCCGAGCCCAAGCGGCCGAAGCCCAACGTCGCCGAATACAGCGAAGAGCACGTCCGCGCGATCGGTGTCGTCCGCCGGCTGCAGACCGAAGGCCGCCTGACCATCCAGGAGATCAAGCAGGCCCTCAACGGAGCCCCGACGCCTTCTTCCGGCGAGGTCTCGGTCCTGCCGCACCTGGACACGCTGTTCGCGCTGCGCGCCGGCGTCGACAACCAGCTCGTGCGCCTGGACTCGCTCGAACAGCGCAATCCGCACGCTCAGGCAGACGCGGCGATCCTCGAGCAGATCGGCGCCATCGAGATCGTCGCAGTGGACGGCGAACGCCGGCTGTCGCGCATGGATGCGCAGATCGTCGGGATCTGGGGCGACATGCGCGCGGCCGGGTTCAACGAGGCGGAGGGGTTCGATCCCCACATCGTCTCCATGTACCTCAAGGCCGCGCGCGAGATCGCGGCGGCGGAGATCGAGATCTTCGTCTCGCGCGTGAACCGGGACACGCCGGTCGAGAAGCGCGCCGCGATGGCGGAAAGCGCGAGCAAGCTGATGCTCGACGTCTTCACGGTCCTGCGCATGAAGGCGGAGGTCGAAGCCTTCCGGCAGGCGGAAGTACGCCTGCAGGCAGCGCCGGCGCCGGATCTCCCGGCGCCGAGGAAGAGGGGCGACAGCCGTCGCCAGACAAAGGCGAAGGCGGCGGCCGCCTGAGCAAGCTCGCCCGCGACCGGATCCGGGGCTGGCGGTAGCCGCGGGCCTGGCAGGCGCTGCTCAGCGCGCCAGCATGCAAGCGCGCGGAGCGGCGCCTGCATTGCCGGCTGAACGCCAGGCATATGGCGGCCGAGGGCCACATCGACCCGAACTGCCGTTGCCTCGTCTTTCCCGGCGTCACGGGATCGGTGCAATCCAGGCAGGGCAATGGCGGCGCCAGGCGCGGGCGCCTGATGCCCTTCCGATCGCCGGCGTCCCCTCCGGCGGTTGCAAGGCCCGGCATAACCGGCCGACCATCGGACCGGCGCTGGCCGGCCGGGTTCGGCGACGATCGGAAGGAGATCGCGGCCAACGCCGCGCGGCATCATGACGGCCCTGCGCCGCGACCCGACGCCACGGCCATCGATGCCGGGGCCGGCCACGATAATTACGAGGAGAGTGGAATGAAGCCTGAAACCGAAAGGAAACTGGCCGAGCTGAGCGCGTACAGCCCGAAGGACCTGCAGTGGCTCCGCCTGGAAGGCGGCGACGCTTTCGATTATCCGATCGACTACTGGGTCGCCGTCATGGGCACCGACGTGGCGAAGGGCACCGCCGACTTCCTCGTGCGCTGGGAACCCGACCGCTACTGCCATTTCCACAAGCACAGGGGCAGGACCACCGTGGTCGTGCTCGAAGGCGAGCATCACGTGGTGGAGGAGAGCGACAAGGAGACGGTGCACAAGACCCGCAAGCCGGGCCACGTGGCGAACAACCCCGCCGGCGACCTCCACATGGAGTACGGCGGCCCCGAGGGCTCGCTGCTCTTCTTCAACATGCAGGCCGACGACGGCGTGCTGTTCGAATTCGTCGACCGCAAGGGCGGGCTCCTGCGCCTGGTGACGGTCAACGACCTGGCGACGGCGAACGTCTGAACCGCCGCGCGGCCGCTGCCAGGGGCCTGCAGCGCTCGCACGGGGCAGCCGCTGCAGGCCCGAACTCCACCGCTCGCCGCGGGCCCGTTATCGGATCGATATCCGTTGCCAGCCCCGGCGACCCGGGTCTCCCGCGGTCTTCGCGCCCCTATCGCTCGAGCAGGCGCGACACGACCAGATCCGCCGCTTCCTGCGCCGTCATCGCCGTGGTGTCGATGCGGATCTCCGGACTCGAAGGCGCCTCGTACGGCGAATCGATGCCGGTGAAGTTCGGCAGCTCGCCCGCCCGCGCCTTCTTGTACAGGCCCTTCACGTCGCGTTTCTCGGCTTCAGCGAGCGGCGTGTCGACGAACACCTCGATGAATTCGCCCGCCGACAGCATGCCGCGCACCAGTTCGCGCTCGGCGCGGAACGGCGAGATGAAGGCGGTGAGCACGATCAGCCCGGCGTCGGTCATCAGCTTGGCCACCTCGCCGATGCGCCGGATGTTCTCGATGCGATCCGTCGCGGTGAAGCCGAGATCCTTGTTGAGGCCGTGACGGATGTTGTCGCCGTCGAGCAGGAAGGTGTGCTTGCCGAGCGACGCCAGTTGTTTCTCGACGAGATTCGAAATGGTCGACTTTCCAGAACCGGACAGCCCCGTAAACCAGAGCACCGCCGGCTTCTGGTGCTTGAGCTCAGCGCGGGATTCACGGGTGACGTCCTGCGACTGCCAGTGCACGTTCTGCGAACGGCGCAGGCAGAACTGCAGCATGCCGGCGGCCACGGTCGCGTTGCTGAACTTGTCGATCAGGATGAAACCGCCGAGCGCACGGTTGTCGGCGTAGGGCTCGAACGGAATCGCGCGTTCGAGCGTGAGCTTCGCCACGCCAATGGCATTGAGTTCCAGGGTCTTGGCCGCCAGGTGCTCCATGGTGTTGACGTTGACCTGGTACTCCGGCGGCTGCACGCGCGCGGTCACGGTCTGCGTGCCGATCTTGAGCCAGTACGGCCGGCCGGGCACCAGCGCCTCGTCGCTCATCCACACCAGCGTGGATTCGAACTGGTCGGCGACCTGGGTCGGTTGTTCGGCCTGGGTGATGACATCGCCGCGCGAGCAGTCGATCTCATCTTTGAAGCAGAGCGTGATCGACTGGCCGGCCACGGCCTGATCCAGATTGCCGTCCATGGTCGCGATGCGCGTGACCGTGCTGGTCTTGCCGCTGGGCAGCACGCGGATCGCGTCACCGGGTTTGATCGAGCCGCTGGCGATAAGACCCGAGAAGCCACGGAAATCGAGGTTCGGACGGTTGACCCACTGCACCGGCAGGCGGAAGGGCTTGGCCTGGTCAAGCGTGGTGTCGAGTTCCACCGTCTCCAGATGCGCCATCAGCGGCGCGCCGGTGTACCAGGGCATGTTCGGCGAAATCGCGGTGATGTTGTCGCCCTTGAAGCCGGAGATCGGCATGGGCACGAAGTCCGTGATGCCGATGCTCTTGGCGAACGCCCGGTAGTCCTCGACGATGGCCTCGTATTTCGCCCGGTCGTAGCCGATCAGGTCCATCTTGTTCACGGCCAGCACCAGATTGCGGATGCCGATCAGGTGCGCCAGATAGGAGTGCCGACGGGTCTGCGTGAGCACGCCCTTGCGCGCGTCGATGAGGATGATCGCGAGGTCGGCGGTGGACGCGCCGGTGACCATGTTGCGCGTGTACTGCTCGTGACCGGGGGTGTCGGCGACGATGAATTTCCTCTTTTCAGTTGCGAAGAAGCGGTAGGCCACGTCGATGGTGATGCCCTGCTCGCGCTCGGCGGCGAGGCCATCCACCAGCAGCGCGAAGTCGATCTCCTGGCCCTGCGTACCGACCTTCTTGGAATCCGCTTCGAGAGCCGCAAGCTGGTCCTCGAAGATCATCTTCGAGTCGTACAGCAATCGGCCGATGAGTGTGGATTTCCCGTCGTCCACAGACCCGCAGGTGATGAAGCGGAGCAGGCTCTTGTGCTGGTGGCGGACGAGATAGGCGTCGATGTCGGCCGCGATCATGGCGTCAGTCTGGTAGACGCTGTCTTTACTGTCGGTGATGGTCGTGGCGGACATTAGAAGTATCCCTCCTGCTTCTTCTTTTCCATGCTGGCGGAGCCGGCATCCCTGTCGATGGCTCTGCCCTGGCGCTCCGAAGTCGTCGTGAGCAGCATTTCCTGGATTACGGCGGGCAGCGTGTCGGCAGTACTCTCCACTGCGCCGGTCAGTGGATAGCAGCCCAGGGTGCGGAAGCGGATCGAGCGCGTCACGGGTTTTTCGCCCGGCTTCAGTCGGAAGCGTTCGTCGTCGACCATCAGCAACAGGCCGTCGCGCTCCACCGTGGGCCGCGGTGCGGCCATGTACAGCGGCACGATGGGAATGTTCTCCAGGTGGATGTACTGCCAGATGTCCAGCTCGGTCCAGTTGGAGATCGGGAACACGCGGATGCTCTCGCCCCTGGCCTTCTTCGCGTTGTACAGGTTCCACAACTCGGGGCGCTGGCTCTTGCCGTCCCAGCGATGACTCGCGCTGCGGAACGAGAAGATGCGCTCCTTGGCGCGCGACTTTTCTTCATCACGGCGCGCACCGCCGAAGGCCACGTCGAACTTGTACAGATCCAGCGCCTGCTTGAGGCCCTCGGTCTTCCACAGGTCGGTGTGCAGGGACCCGTGATCGAAGGGATTGATGCCCTTCTCCTTGGCTTCCGGGTTCTGATAGACCAGCAGCTCCATGCCGGACTCGCGCGCCATCTTGTCGCGCAGCTCGTACATCGCCCTGAACTTCCACGTCGTGTCCACGTGCAGCAGGGGGAAAGGCGGCGGCGAGGGAAAGAAGGCCTTGCGCGCCAGGTGCAGCATCACGGCACTGTCCTTGCCCACCGAGTACAGCATCACGGGCTTCTCGGCGTCGGCGATCACCTCCCGCATGATGTGAATCGACTCGGCTTCCAGTCGCTGCAGATGCGTGAGCGCATTGCCGGATAAGCCAGTGTCGGGAGTTCTTGTCATGAAAGTCTCAGAGGGACGGCAGGTACGAATCGAAGGGTGGATGAAATGCCGTCCTGCGAATACCGGTTTCGTTCGCGCGTGATCATTTGAATTCGTTCAGTCCGGCGGCGCCTTCGCGATTTGCTCAGGCGGCGGATTGCCGAGCGTCGCGCGGACGCGGTATCCCGTTTTCTCAGGCGGCGATATCCACGACGATCTTTCCGACATGTTGTCCAGCTGAGCTGGTAACGCAATGCATCAGCCATGTCGGCGAAGGAGACCCTTCGATCGATAATCGGCTTGATTGACGTCTTTGCGATCCAGTCCACGAGCCTGCGCTGCTGCGCATGACTGCCCACGGCAATCGGACGAATGTGCAGTTGCTTGAACAACAGTTTGGGCACCGGCAAGGTGACCTCCATGCTGCCGAGCAAGCCGATCGCCACGATGTGGCCGCCGATGCGCGCGGCGTCCAGAGACTGGACCAAGGTGGCAGGACCGCCGACGTCGAGCACGATATCCACGCCGCCGCCGCTCAAGCGCGACACCGTTTCGCCCCAGGCTGGATCCGTTCGGTAGTTGACGAGGTGGTCCGCGCCGAGCGCGCGAAGACGCTCGCTCTTTTCCTCGGAAGACGACGTGGCGTAGACCGTCGCGGCGGCCGCCTTGGCAAACTGCAGCGCGAATACAGAAACGCCGCCGCTGCCCTGGACCAGAACCGACTGGCCTGCCTGCACGTGCGCCTCGTCGAAGAGGGCTCGCCAGGCGGTCAGGCCGGCGCAAGGCAGGGTGGCGGCCTGGGCGAACGTCCATCCAGGCGGAATCGCGGTCAATGCCGAGGCTTCGAGCACGCTGAGTTCGGCCGCGCAGCCGTCGATCGAGTCGCCGAAGATGCTCGCCGTGTTCTGCAGGGTCGGCTCTTCGCCGTCCCAGTCCGGGAAGAAGGTGCTCATCACCGCGTCGCCGATATTCCAGCCCGTCACGCCGGGGCCCACGGCGACGATCTCGCCGGCGCCGTCGGACATCGGTATACGACCCGGTGCGGCCGGCATCAGCCCGGCAACGACGGCGTAGTCGTGAAAGTTCAGGGAGCGGGCATGCCAACGCACCTTCACCGTGCCCGGCCGCAGCATCGGCTACTCCCGTTCCGTGAAACCCAGGGTGTCCAGCGTCGCGGGTGTGCCAATCGTTGCAACTTTCATCGGGGTTCGCCTCTGATGTCCGAACAGGTTCGCTGGCCGCCCAAGCTGCTGGCCACTCGCGCCGCGGGCTGGGGTCGCCAGGTGCCGCGGGGCCCTGCCCCGCAGGTCCTGGCCCGCACCTCCTAGGGCCTGTTAACGCTATTTCGGTCACGGCGGCGGAGGTCGCTTTGGCGCAG
>CAMLNE010000121.1 GCA_946481265.1 uncultured Panacagrimonas sp.
GCCGCAGGGCATCGCGGTCTACCAGGACGGCGTGCGCGTCAACGAGGCTTTCGGCGACACCGTCAACTTCGACCTGATCCCGCTGATCGCCCTGCGGCGCGCCGACCTGATCCCGGGCTCCAACCCGGTGTTCGGACGCAACACGCTTGCCGGTGCGCTGGCCCTGACCACCAAGACCGGCTTCGACACGAGCGGGCTGGGCATGGAATACACCGCCGGCGAGTTGGGCCGGCGCGGCATCGCCGCCGAGTACGGCGTGGCGGGCGACGACCTGGCGCTCTACCTGTCGGGCGAGAGCCTGCGCGAGCACGGCTGGCGCGATTACTCGGCCAGCCGCGCCACGCGCCTGTTCGCGCGCGGCACCTGGCTGCCGGACGCCGACACCCAGCTGGATCTGAGCCTGACGCATGCCGACAACCGCATGCGCGGCAACGGCGCGGCGCCGCTCGAGCTGATCGAGGACGAGGGCCGGGACGCGGTCTTCACCTGGCCGGACCAGACCCAGCCGACCCTGCTGTTCATCAACCTCAACGGCACGCGCCGCCTGGACAGCGGCATCAGCCTGTCCACCGGCACCTACTACCGCCGCAACCGGGTGCGCACGTTCAACGGCGACGGCACCGAGTTCGAGGCCTGCGAGGACCCGGCCAACGTGCCGTTCCTGTGCGAGGAGGAGGACGACGAGGAGAAGATCGTCGAAGACCTCGACGGGAATCCGGTCATTGCCGACGACGACAACGACTCGGCCACGCAGAACCGCAGCCGCACCGGGCAGGAGACCTACGGCGTATCGGCGCAGGTCGAGATCCCCTTCGGCGCGCACCGGCTGGCAGCGGGTTTCAGCGCCGATTTCGGCGACATCCGGTTCGACTCCGACACCGAGCTGGCGCGCCTGACCGCGGTGCGAGGCACGGCCGGCAGCGGCATCCACGTCGGTGAATCGGTGGTCGACGTGCACGCCGACAACGACAGCATCGGCGTCTACCTGATGGACACCTGGCGTGCGACCGACCGGCTGGAGATCGTCGCCGCCGGCCGCTTCAACCACACGCACATCGAGCTGCGCGACCAGGTTCCGGATGGCGATCTGTCCGGCAAGCACCGGTTCAACCGCTTCAACCCGATGCTCGGCGCCAGTTTCGCGCTGAGCCCGCACTGGACCACGTTCGCCTCGCTGTCGCAGTCCACGCGCGCGCCGACGCCGGTGGAACTGACCTGTGCCAACCCGGAGGATCCCTGCCGCCTGCCCAACGGCTTCGTCGACGATCCGCCGCTGGACGAGGTCGTCACGCGCACGGCCGAGCTGGGCCTGCGCCATCGCGGTGGCGGGTGGTCGGGCTCGCTGGCGCTGTTCCACGCCCTCAGTGACGACGACATCCTCTTCATCACCGACGGCAACCTGACCAACACCGGCTACTTCGACAATGTCGGCAAGACGCTGCGCCAGGGCGTCGAGCTGGGCGTGGAGGTCGATCTCGGCGCCGGGTTCCGCGCCGGCCTGCAGTACACCGCGCTGGTGGCGGAGTTCCGCGACGCCTTCCTGGTCAATTCGCCCAATCACCCGCGGCGCGATCCGCTCGACGAGGACAGCCCCGATGCCGCGACCCGCGAAGTATCCCGCGGCGACCGCATCCCGCTGATCCCGCGCCACCAGGGACGCGCGACGCTCGGCTGGTCGAGCGAGCGCTTCGAGCTGGGCCTCGAGGCGCTCGGTCGTGGCAACAGCCGCTATCGCGGCGACGAATCGAACACCGATGACCAGAAGATCGACGGCTTCGTGATCGTCAACGCCAGCGCGAGCTGGTCGCCGCTGGAGACCTTCAGCCTGTTCGCGCAGGTCGAGAACCTGTTCGACAAGGACTTCGAGACCTTCGGCGTCTACGGCGAGGGCGACGAGGTGCTCGGCGACGATTTCGAGGAGGCCCGCCGCTTCGTCGGCGCGGGCGCCCCGCGGATCTTCGAGGCCGGCGTCCGGCTGCGCTTCTAGCCGCCGGACCTTCCGCGACGGAACGAGGCAGGGGCGCGCGAGCCAAGGCGCACTGCGCGTGCGCGCCGCTTTCCGCGACGAGCCCTGTGCCCTGCGCCGGTCCCTGCGCCGGCGCGCCCCGATTCAGCTTCCCGACCGCGGCGCCACCAGCATCGCCACCAGCAGCGCCGCGGCGCAGGCCAGTGCCCAGGCGGCGAGCCAGCCGAGATCGATCAGGCCGCCAGCCAGCAGCGGCGCCAGGATCAGCGCGACCGATTGCAGCGACTGCGTGACGCCGAACACCATGCCCTGGCGCGAGGCGGGCACCGCGTGCGAGAGCAGTCCGAGCAGGGCGGGGCGCAGCAGGCTGGTGGCGGTCCCGCTCAGGGTCAGCGCGAAGATGAGCAGGGGCAGCTCGCGCGCCACCGCCAGCAGCGCGAACCCCATGGCGGCCAGCGCCAGGCTGACCTGCACCACGCGCCTTTCGCCGAAACGCGCGATCAGCGGCCGCAGCAGCACCAGCTGCGCGATCAGGCCGAGTGCCCCGAGATAGGCCAGCGCGAATCCCACCTCGAGCACGCCGAAGGGGTGACCGGCGCGGACGAAGCGCCGCTCGCTGAACAGGGCGAAGCCGGTCGTGAACAGGCCGAAGGCGAGCAGGAAGGCGAACCACTGCGCCAGCAGCGCCGCGACGCCGCGCGAGGCCAGCAGTTCACGCAGCGGCAGGTGCGGTCCAGGGGCGGGCGCGGGGCGCGTGGACGGCAGCAGGAGCAGCGTGCAGGCGATGCCCGCCGCCGCGATCGCGGTTGCCGCCCACAGCGGCGCCTGTGCGCCCAGCGTGGACAGCAGCGCCGATCCGGCCGGTCCGACCAGGTAGCCGAAGCCGAAGGCCGCGGCGATCAGGCCGAAGGCCGCCGAGCGGTCCCGCGGCGCGGTCACGTCCGAGATGCAGGCGCGCGCCGCGAGCAGGTTGCCGGCGCTCAGGCCGTCGAGTGCGCGACCGATGAACAGCCAGGTCAGCGAGGGCGCCAGCGCCAGCATCGCGAATCCGAGCAGCGAACCGCACTGCGAGAACAGCAGGACGGGCTTGCGGCCGATGCGATCCGCCGCGCGGCCGAGCAGCGGGGCCGAGAACAGCGCGAACAGGGCGTAGGTCGCGAGCAGGGCGCCGACTTCGGCCGGGCTCGCGCCGAGCGACTGTGCGTAGAACGGCAGCAACGGCATCACCACCGTCAGGGCGAGCACGTCGACGAAGACGATCAGCGTGATCGGGAACAGCGCGGACTTCCTCACGGGCGATCGGCGGTCTGGCGATGGAGGGGGACGAAGGAAAACGCGGCATGCGGAAAAGGCGACCGCGTGCAGCGGAGCGTATCGGAGCATCGCGGCTGCATGCGCGGGCGCCCGTTTTGCGCGCGCCGCGCCGCCGTGCTACATCGCCGGGCCCTTCCCTGGAAAAGCGCCTGCGCCTGCGCGCCGCGCCGATCCAGGGGTTTCCGGATGCATCGGACGATCTGGACGGAACGCAAAGACATGAAAGCGCTGGTTCTGGGTGCCGCCGCCGGCGGCGCCTTCCCGCAGTGGAACTCCAACGCGGCCGCCTGCAACCGCGCGCGACGCGGCGATCCGGCAGCGCCGGCCCGCACCCAGGCCTCGCTGGCGGTCAGCGCCGATGGTGAGCACTGGTTCCTGTTCAACGCCTCGCCCGACCTGCGCCAGCAGATCGAGAGCAACCGTGAACTGCAGCCGCGCCATGGCCTGCGCTCGTCGCCGATCACCGGCGTGGTGCTGACCGGCGGCGACGTCGACGCCATCGCCGGCCTGCTCACCCTGCGCGAGCGCCAGCCGTTCAGCGTGTGGGCGACGCGCAAGGTGCACGACGTGCTCGCCTCGAATTCGATCTTCAACGTGCTGGCGGCGGACGTCGTCGCCCGGCGCTGCGTATCGCTCGACCAGGGTTTCGAGCTCAACCTGCCGGACGGTGGCCGCAGCGGCCTGCAGGTGGAACTGTTCGCCGTGCCGGGCAAGGTGCCGCTCTATCTGGAGCAGGCCGACGGCAGCGCACCGCCGATCGTGCAGGACGATCAGACCGTGGGCGCGCGGATCAGCGACGGTCGCTCCAGCCTGTTCTGGATCCCGGGCTGCGCGGCGATGAACGAGTCGCTGGCGACACGCCTGCGCGGCGCCGAACTGGTGTTCTTCGACGGCACGCTGTACCGCGACGACGAGATGCTGCGCGCCGGCCTGGGAACCAAGACGGGCGCGCGCATGGGGCACATGAGCCTGAGCGGCGCGCAGGGCACGCTCGCCGCGTTCGCGGGCCTGGGGGTCAGGCGCCGCGTGCTGGTGCACATCAACAATTCGAACCCGGTGCTGCTGGCCGATTCGCCCGAGCGGGCGGAAGTCGAGGCCGCCGGCTGGACCGTGGCACACGACGGTTTGCGGATCGATCTGCCAGTCGGGTCGTGACCGACGGCGCGATGCGCCAGGCGCATCGCGCTGGCGCACCGCGGCGGGTGGCAGGGAGGTGCGCGGTCTTCCGTGCACACCCTGCCGGTCCCGCGTCGCCGCGATGACGTCGTGGCTAGCTGGCCGGCACGTCGAGGCTGCCCATCGACTTGGGCCAGGTGACGATGCCCCAGGGCAGTTCCTTGTCCTCGATGCGCTTGATCTCGCTGAGCGTGTCGGCGTCGATCACCACCACCTCGTGTGAGCGGCCGCAGGCGACCAGGATCTTCCGGTCGTCGGGCGTGAACGTGAAGTGCCAGCAGCGCGAGCCGGTGGGGATCTCCTTGATCGGCTCCAGCGTGTCGGCGTCGAACACCTGCAGCGCCTTGCCGTGCGCCAGTGCCACGAACAGGCGCTCGCCCTTGCGATCGAAGGCCACGCCGTACGGCACGTTTCCGGTTGCCGCCGTCTTCACCGGCTCGTAGTTGGCGTCGAGCAGCAGCAGCTTGTTGCCGTATTCGAGCGTGGCCACGTAGGACTTTCCATCCGGTGCCATCTTGATGCCACGCGGGCGCGGTCCGAACGGCTTGGTGTCGATGCTCTTGATCTGCTTGCCGGTCTCGATGTCGTGCACCGTGATGGTGTCGTCGGCCTCGTTGGTGATCAGGATGTTGCGGCCGTCCGCGGAGAACTCGATGCCCTCGGTTTCCAGGCCGCCGGTGATGCGGTGCACGACCTCGGCCTTGTCCAGGTCCACGACGGCGATCTGCGCCGGCTCGGTGTCCTCGTCCTCCCTCATCTCGGCGCGCTTCTTCTCCGCCGCCAGGGCCTCCGGCGTGCCCGGCTTCGGCGGCGGGCCGCCCTCCGACTCGGGCTCGAAGGAGACGAAGGCGCGGTTGCCGCGCACGCGCACGAATTCCGGGTTCTCGCCGATCGCCACGTGTCCGAGCAGCTTGCCGGTCTGGCGCTCGATGATGGAGATGTTGCCCTGGTCGCGGTTGGCCGTGATGAGCAGGCGCCCGTCATCGCTGATGCCGATGCCGCGCGGGCTGGACGCCCCGGTCGCGATCTCGCCGACGGTTTCCAGCGTGTCCAGGTCGATCACGCTGACCGCGCCTTCCTGGTTGCTCACGTACGCCAGGCCCGCCGCGGGCGCCGGCGGGACCTGCGCGATGTCCGCTGCCGCATCGCCTGCGCTGGACGCGCTGGACGCGGCCGGATCCGTCACGGCATCCGCGGGCGCGGACTCCTGCCGGTCGCAGGCGCCGAGCCCGAATGCCAGCGCCAGCGCGCCGATCCATGTGAAATTCGAATGTCGCATCCTGGTGGTCTCCCGTAGCGGATGGGTCATGTTCGGATTATCCGTCGGCGCACAAGTTCATGGCGCCGTGCGTGTTACCGTCGCCGTGCGCGGCGATCGGAGTGCCGCGCGACATCCCACCGGAGAATCCCATGAGCACCGCTGTCCGCGTCGTCGCCCGTCTGATCGCCAAGCCCGACAAGGTCGAAGCGTTCAAGACCATTCTGCTCGGCCTGATCGAGCCCACCCGCAAGGAAGCCGGTTGCCGGCGCTACGAGCTGTTGCAGAACAGCGCCGATCCGACCGACTTCACCTTCGTGGAGGAGTGGGAGAGCGCTGCGGCGCTGGATGCGCACATGAAGCAGCCGCACCTGACGGCGGCGCTGGGCCAGCTGGGGGACCTGTTCGGCGGCGCACCCGACATCCGCTGCTATACGACGCTGCGCTGATCGGACCTGGCCCGGACGCCGTCCGGGCCATGCCGCGTGCACGCCGCCGGCGAATGCTGCGGCGCAGCACGCAATGTCGCCGGCATCACGCTCGCGATGTCGGTCCGCAGGCGTCCAGGCATTCGCCAGCGCGGCCTCGCCGCGGAAGGCTGCGGTGCCCCCCGTCGGCCCCCCCCATCGGGCTACTCGACAGGACAGTGTCATGTGTGTTGCGATGGACGTTACCCTCGTCCCCTCGACGTGCCCCGGATGCATCGGGGGCCGGACCCTGGGATCGAAAGTGCTACGGTCGGCCGCAGGGCGGAAACGCCGACGGGGTCCGCAGCATTTCCATAAGAAGATTCGGAGGAGCAATCGATGAATGAGTCCACACGCGTAAAGGCGTTTTCACAGCGGCTGCCGGTGGTCCTCGCGGGCTGCGCGATGGCGCTGGCGACCGCCTCGGCTTCGGCGGCAGGCGTGACCGACGCGATGATCGCGAACGACGCCACCACCACCCATGACGTCGTCACGGTGGGCCTGGGCCAGAGCGGCCAGCGCTTCAGCCCGCTCACGACGATCAACTCCGAGAACATCGGCGACCTGGTTCCCGCCTGGACCTTCTCCTTCGGCGGCGAGAAGCAGCGCGGCCAGGAGACCCAGCCGCTGATCCACGACGGCAAGATGTTCATCACCGGCTCGTACTCGCGCATGTGGGCGCTGGACGCCAAGACCGGCGAGCGCCTGTGGGGCTACGAGCATCGCCTGCCGGACGGCATCATGCCCTGCTGCGACGTCGTCAACCGCGGCGCCGCGCTGTACGACAACCTGGTCATCTTCGGCACGCTCGACGCGCACCTGGTCGCGCTCAACCAGGACACCGGCAAGGTGGTCTGGAACGAGAAGCTCGGCGACTACAAGGCGGGCTACTCGTACACCGCCGCGCCGCTGATCGTGAAGGGCAAGGTCATCACGGGCACCTCGGGTGGCGAGTTCGGCATCGTCGGCACCGTCGACGCGCGCGACGCCAAGACCGGCAAGCTGGTGTGGTCGCGTCCGACCGTCGAGGGCCACATGGGCACGCTCAACGGCAAGGACAACGGCATCACGGGCAAGCTCAACGCCAGCTGGCCGGGTGACATGTGGAAGTACGGTGGCGCCGCCGCCTGGCTGGGCTGCACGTATTCGGCGGACACCAACCTGGTCCACTGCGGCACCGGCAACCCGGCGCCCTGGAACGCGCACCTGCGTCCCGGCGACAACCTGTACTCGAGCTCGACGCTGGCGATCGATGCCGACACCGGCAAGATCAAGTGGCACTACCAGAGCACGCCGAACGATCACTGGGATTTTGACGGCGTCAACGAGTTCATCCCGTTCGACATGAAGAAGGGCGACAAGACCGTGAAGGCCGGCGCCAAGGCGGACCGCAACGGTTTCTTCTACGTGCTGGATCGCACCAACGGCAAGCTGCTCAACGCCTCGCCCTTCGTCAGCAAGGTGACCTGGGCCAGCGGCATCGACCTGAAGACCGGCCGGCCGATCGAGTCCAAGAACCGCCCGGGCGATCCCGCCGCGACCGAGAAGGGTGAGCCGGTGTTCGCGGCGCCGTCCTTCCTCGGCGGCAAGAACTGGATGCCGATGGCCTACAGCCAGGACACCGGCCTGTTCTACGTGCCGTCCAACGAGTGGGGCATGGACATCTGGAACGAGCCGATCACCTACAAGAAGGGTGCGGCCTACATGGGCGCCGGCTTCAACATCAAGCCGCTGTACGACGACCACATTGGCGTGCTGCGCGCGATCGATCCGGCCTCCGGCAAGATCGTCTGGGAGTACAAGAACGACTCGCCGCTGTGGGGCGGGGTCATGACGACGGCCGGCAACCTGGTGTTCATGGGCACGCCGGACGGCTACTTCAAGGCGTTCGATGCCAAGACCGGCAAGCAGCTCTGGGCCTTCCAGACCGGCTCGGGCGTGATCGGCCAGCCGGCCACCTGGGAAGCGGACGGTGAGCAGTTCATCGCCATCGCCTCGGGCTGGGGCGGTGCGGTGCCGCTGTGGGGCGGCGACGTGGCCAAGAAGATCAAGAACATCAGCCAGGGCGGCATGCTCTGGGTGTTCAAGCTGCACAAGTCCAACAGCCCCAGCGTCGCGGCCAAGGGCTCCTGAGGCCCGACCGCTGACCAAGGGGTTCGCACAACAGAAGGGGTGGCGGTCCGCCGCCCCTTCTTTCAACGGTTTCCGGGAAAGCGATACATGATCAAGCTCCGACTCGTCGCGATCGCGGCGATGCTGGCCACCGCACAGGTCCATGCCCACGGCGATGTCACGCCGCAGGCCGTCGACGTCACCAAGCTCAAGAAGCTCGACGGCGAGCAGGTGCAGAACCCGTATCGCGGCGACGAGCACGCCATCCAGGTCGGCTCCTCCGCCTACAGCCAGAACTGCGCGCGCTGCCACGGGCTCGGCGCCGTCTCCGGCGGCATCGCGCCCGACCTGCGCACCCTGCCGCTGGGCGACGAAGCCGACGAGTACTTCGCCTCGAAGGTGCGCAACGGCGTGATCCGCAACGGCGTCACCTACATGCCGGCCTTCGGCCCGATCTTCAGTGAAGAAGCGATCTGGGCGCTGCGCACCTACCTCGAATCGGTCCATATCGATGAGTGAGATCCGCTCGCGCTGGGTGCGCGCGCGCATCTTCGCGCTGCTGGCGCTGGTGCTCGGCGCGCCGGGCAGCTGGGCGGCGCAGGACGAGGATGCGCTCGACGCGGTGCGTGCCCGCGGCGTGCTGGAAGTGGCGATGTACGACGCCTTCCCGCCCTGGTCGTACAAGGGACAGGACAATCGGCCCGCCGGCGTGGACGTGGAACTGGGGCGCGCACTCGCCGAGAAGCTGGGCCTGTCGTTCAAGGCGCGGCTGTTCCTCGCCGACGAGAGCATGGGGGACGACCTGCGCAACCAGCTCTGGAAGGGTCACTACCTCGGTGGCGGCGTGGCGGACGTGATGCTGCACGTGGCGGCCGATCCGCAGTTCGCGGCGATCGAGGACAAGGCGGATTTCTTCGGCGCCTACTTTCACGAGGCGGTATCGGTGGTCTACCACCCGGGCAAGCTTGAGGCCTTCGAGCATCCGCTGGCGCTGGTCGGCCACAAGGTCGGCGTGGAGATCGACAGCATCAGCGACTACTACATGAGCGGCGCGTTCAATGGCCGCCTGCGAACCGACGCCGTGCGCAAGCCCACGCTGAGCGAGGCCGTCGCCGCGTTCAAGGCCGGCGAGGTCGAGGCCGTGATGGCGCCGCGCGGTGAACTGCAGGGCTTGCTGCATGCCGAGCAGATCGACGATCTCGCGTTCAAGGAGCAGCAGCTGGTCGGCATGTTCCGCACCACCTGGGACGTGGGCATGGCGGTGAAGAAAACCGGGTCGACCCGCCTGCGCGACGCGCTGGACAAGGCGCTCGCCGAACTGCGCGCGGAAGGAAAGCTTGCGGCGATCTTCGCGGCGCACGGTATCGAATACGCGCCCCCGGCGGCAGCGGCAGCGGCAGCCGCCGCGGCCACGGTTTCCTCCGACTGAGGCCCCGGCGATGCCCACGCCCGGTGGTCGCGGCGTGCCGCGTTTCGCCGTGCCCGGCCTGATCCTGCTGCTGGGGCTGCTGCCGGCGCTCGCCGCGGCCGCCCCTTTCACCGATCCGCTGCGCTCGCCGAGCTGGAACGCGATGGTGACGCGTCATCTCGACGGCGGTCCGGTCGAATTCGACGACGCGCGCGTGCAGGTGCAGGTGCCCGCCACCGCCGAGGATCAGCTGGCGGTGCCCGTCGAAGTGCGTGTCGTGGGCCTCGACAAGGTGCAGGAGATCCGGCTGATCGCGGACCTGAACCCCATCCCGCTGATCCTGAGCTACCTGCCGACGCACGCCGATCCCTTCATCGCGTTTCGCTTCAAGGTGGAGCAGTCCACGCCGGTGAGGGCCGCGGCGCGCACCGCCGATGGCGTCTGGCATGTCGGTGGCAAGTGGCTGAACGCCGCCGGCGGTGGCTGCACCGCACCGAGCTACGGCAGCGGCGACGGCCGCTGGCGTGACCAGCTCAACCAGGTCAGCGCCGCGCTATGGCCGCGCGGCGAGGATCGCAGCCGGCTCAAGCTGCGCGTGATGCACCCGATGGACACCGGGCTGGCCGCGGGGATCCCGGTGTTCCACATCGAGTCGCTGCGCGTACTGGATGCGCAGGGCCGCGAGCTGGCGCTGGTGAAGACCTACGAACCGGTGTCGGAGAACCCGGTGCTGAGCCTGGAACTGCAGCATCGCGGCCCGCTGCGCATCGTCGGGCGCGACATCCAGGGCAACGCGATCGACGCGCGGGTCGCGCCGTGAGGCGGTTCGTGTTCGCGGCCGCCATGGCCTGCGCCGGCGCCGTGCCGGCCGCCGCACCCTTCGACTACGCGCTGCAGGCGCAGACCGTGGCCGAGGGCGTGCACGTCTTCGAAGGCGCCATGGAGCACTTCACGCGCGACAACGGCGGCAACATCGTCAACACCGGCTACATCGAGACGGCGGCCGGCGCGGTGATGATCGATACCGGGCCTTCGCGCCGCTACGGCGAGCAGATGCGCGCGCTGGTCGAGAAGCAGACCGGGCAGGGCATTGCGCAGGTCTTCATCACGCACGCGCATCCGGACC
>CAMLNE010000122.1 GCA_946481265.1 uncultured Panacagrimonas sp.
GTACTGCGCCTGTGCCTGGACCAGCAGGGGGATTTCTTTCAGACAGGGGGGGCACCAGGTCGCCCAGAAATTGATCAGCACCAGTTTTCCGCGCAGCGCCGACAGGCGCAGCGTGCCGCCATCGAGCGTGGACATGGCGAGATCGGGCGCCAGCGTTGGCGGCGCGTCGCGCTGACCGAGATATCGCTGCGCGACGAAGCCGCCGGCCGCTGCGATGATCGCGACGACCAGGAAGGGAAGCAGTTTCTTCATGGGGAGGGCGGGGTGACCGAGGCGGCGATCCACTCGAGGTAAGGGGCGTGGCCGGCCGCGATATCGACCCCGATGACCTCGGGGAGTTCGTAGGGATGATGCGCCAGGACGGCGCGCTTCAGATCGTCGAAACGCGCTGCCGTGGTCTTGATCAGCAGCAGGGCCTCCTCGTCGCAGTCGATCGCACCGTTCCAGCGATAGACCGACGCGATGCGCGGCACCACGTTGACGCACGCGGCGACGCCGGCTTCGACCAGGTGGCGGGCCAGCGCATCGGCGGCGGGGACCGGGCAGGTCACCAGCGCCAGCCGCGTCCCGCTCATCAGCGGCGTCCGCGGCCGATCGCGTAGTACGCCAGTCCCGCCTGCTCGACGAACTTCGGCTCGTACAGGTTGCGGCCGTCGAAGATCACCGGCGTCTTCAGGAGTTTCGCGAGCCGCTCGAAATTGGGCGACTGGAAGACGCGCCACTCGGTGACCACGGCCAGCGCATCGGCGCCCTCGGCGGCGTCCTCGGGAGAGGTGGCCAGCAGCAGGTCCGGGCGCTTCCCGTAGAGCTTCTCGGTCTCGTGCATGGCGACCGGGTCATAGGCGCGGATCTTTCCGCCCGCCGCCCACACCGCTTCCATCAGGTCGCGCGACGGCGCTTCGCGCATGTCGTCGGTGCGCGGCTTGAAGGCCAGGCCCCACAGCGCGATGGTCCGGCCCTCGAGCGAGCCGAAGTGCTTCAGCATTTTCTCGAACAGGCGGTTCTTCTGCCGCTTGTTCACGCTCTCGACGCTGTCGAGCAGGGTCGCCTCGAAACCGACCTCGGCCGCGGTATGCGCAAGCGCCTTGACGTCCTTGGGGAAGCAGGAGCCGCCGTAGCCGCAGCCGGGATAGATGAAGTGAAAGCCGATGCGGGGATCGCTGCCGATGCCCTGTCGGACCTGCTCGATGTCGGCGCCCAGGCATTCGGCGAGATTCGCCATCTCGTTCATGAAGCTGATCTTGGTGGCCAGCATCGCGTTGGCCGCGTACTTGGTCAGCTCGGACGAGCGCACGTCCATCACGATCATCTTGTCGTGGTTGCGGTTGAACGGCGCATACAGCGCGTGCATCAGCTCCGCCGCCTTTTCCGAGGACACGCCCACGATGACGCGGTCCGGCTTGTTGAAATCCGCGACCGCCGCGCCCTCCTTGAGGAACTCCGGATTGGAGACCACGTCGAACTCCAGCGTCTTGCCTCGCGCCGCGAGTTCGGCCGCCACGGTTTCACGCACGCGATCGGCAGTGCCGACCGGCACCGTCGACTTGCTGATCACCACCCGGTAGTCGTTCATGTGCTGGCCGATGGAACGGGCCACGGCGAGGACGTACTGCATGTCGGCCGAGCCGTCCTCGTTGGGCGGCGTGCCGACGGCAATGAACTGGTAGAGCCCGTGGGCCACGCCCTCGGCAGCGGAGGTGGTGAACTTCAGGCGTCCGGCCTGGGCGTTGGACACCAGCAGATCCTCCAGACCGGGCTCGTAGATCGGGCACTCGCCGCGCTTCAGGCGCTCGACCTTGGCGGCATCGACGTCCACGCACAGGACGTCGTTGCCGGCGTCTGCGAAGCAGGCGGCAGTCACGAGGCCGACGTAGCCCGAGCCGAAGATGGTGATGTTCAATCCAGACCTCCAGAAGGCGCGCATCGCGTGCCGGGACTGAAAAGTGTACGCAGCCGCGGATGCCGGCGTCATCCAGGCGCAGGCCAGCGCGACCCGGCCACGTGACCGCCCGCATGCACCCACATGCATCAGACTATGCGCACGGGCGCGACATTCTCATGATGCGCCCGCTCCCATGCTCGACCCGATTTCCGAACCCGACCCCGAACCCGACCCCGAACCCGACCCCGAACCGTGATCTATCTCGACCATGCCGCCACCACGCCGCTCGCCCCCGAGGGATGGGCGGCGATGCGGCCCTGGCTGGAGCCGGGCGGCGCCCACGGCAACGCGGCATCCACCCACGCGGCCGGGCGCACGGCGCGCGCGGCGGTGGAGCAGGCGCGCGCCCAGGTGGCGCAAGGCGTCGGAGCGCAAGCCGAGGAAATCATCTGGACCAGCGGCGCCACCGAGTCGAACAACCTGGCGATCAAGGGCGCGGTGGAATTCCACGCACGCGGCCCCGCCCACCTGATCACCTCACGCATCGAGCATCGCTGCGTGCTCGACACCTGCCGCTGGCTGGAGACGGCGCGCAAGCTGCGCGTGAGCTATCTGCAACCCGACCGCCTCGGACGCATCGAACCGCAGCAGGTGCTCGATGCGCTCCTGCCCGAGACGGTGCTGGTCTCCCTGATGTGGGTCAACAACGAGATCGGCACGGTCACCGACATCCCGACCCTGGCGGTGCGCCTGCGCGAGCGTGGCGTGATGCTGCACGTGGATGCGGCGCAGGCCGCGGGCAAGCTGCCCATCGACCTGGCCTCGGTGCCGGTCGACCTGCTCTCACTATCGGCGCACAAGCTGGGCGGTCCGCAGGGCGCGGGCGCCCTCTTCGTCCGGCGCCGGCCGCGCGCACGCGTCGCGCCGCAGCTGCATGGCGGCGGACACGAATGGGGGATGCGTTCCGGCACGCTGGCCACGCACCAGCTCGTCGGGATGGGGGCGGCAATCGCCTCGATCCCGCCGGATTTCGCCCAGCGGACCGCAGCCCTGCGCGAACGGTTGTGGGTCCGCCTGTCTGCGCTGCCGGGCGTCCATCGCAACGGCGATGCGGAGCACGCGGCGCCGCACATCCTCAACTGCAGTTTCGAGGGCGTGGAAGGTGAGTCGCTGCGCGCAGGACTGTTCGATGTCGCGGTGTCCAGCGGCGCCGCGTGTTCATCGGCCACGGCCGAGCCCTCGTACGTGCTGCGCGCCCTCGGGCGCGACGATGCACTGGCCAGCGCCACGCTGCGGTTCTCGTTCGGGCGCGACACCACGGCGCAGGACATCGATGCGGCGGCGTCGCGCGTGATCAGCGAGGTCGGTCGTCTGCGCGAGCTCGCGCCGGTGGTGCGGCCAACGCAGGGCCAGTGACCGCAGGAAAGGCAGGAAAGGCAGCAAACCAGGGAAGGCTAAGGAATGCAGAAATTCGACATCGTCGTGATCGGTTCGGGTCCCGCCGGCGAGGGCGCGGCCATGATGGCCTCGAAGAACCATCGGCGCGTTGCGCTGGTCGAGCGCAGCCTCGAGATCGGCGGCGGCTGCACGCACTGGGGCACGATCCCCAGCAAGGCGCTGCGCCACGCGGTCAAGACGCTCAGCGATCTTCGCCGCAACCCGCTCACGCGCGACTACTACAACGCCAATCCGCCGCAGTACCCGCAGCTGCTGAGCTCCGCCGACCAGGTGGTCGATGCGCAGATCGCCAGCCGCCGGCGCAATTACGAGCGCAACCGGGTTCCGGTGTTCGAGGGCAGCGCGCGTTTCGTGGACGCCAACCGCATTGAGGTATGCAGCGAGAACACGGTGGACGAGGTGCTCGAGGCGAGCCATTTCGTCATCGCCACCGGGTCGCGACCCTACCATCCGCCCGACCTGGACTTTGCGCATCCGCGCGTGAAGGACAGCGACAGCGTCCTGCGCTACAGCCAGCATCCGTTCTCGGTGACGATCTACGGCGCCGGCATCATCGGCTGCGAATACGCCTCGATCTTCATCAACCTGGGCGCCAAGGTGACCCTGGTCAACACGCAGGAGCGGCTGCTGTCCTTCCTCGACGACGAGATCGCCGAGGCGCTGTCGTATCACCTGCGCGAACAGGGGTGCCTGATCCGGCACCAGGAAGAATACGAACGCGTCGAGCCGCGCGAGCGCGACGTGGTGCTGCACCTGAAGTCGGGGCGCAGGATCAAGTCCGACCTGCTGCTGTGGGCCAACGGCCGCACCGGCAACGCGGATGGCATGGGCCTGGAGGCGCTCGGCATCGCGCTCAACTCGCGCGGGCAGATCGGGGTGGACGCGTGCTACCGCACGGCGCTGCCGCATATCTACGCGGTGGGCGATGTGATCGGTCCGCCGGCCCTGGCCAGCGCCGCCGCAGTGCAGGGCCGGTTCGCCGTGCAGCACATCCTGGATCCGAGCGTGCAGGCACAGCCGCTGGAAATGATCCCGAGCGGCATCTACACCATCCCCGAGATCTCCTCGGTGGGACGCACGGAACGTGAACTGCATGCCGCGCGCGTGCCCTACGAGGTCGGCAACGCGGCGTTCAAGAGCCTGGCCCGTGCGCAGATAACGGGCGAGACGGTGGGCATGCTCAAGCTGCTGTTCCACGCCCAGACCCTGCAGGTGCTGGGCGTCCACTGCTTCGGCGATCGCGCCTCGGAGATCGTCCACATCGGCCAGACCGTGATGGCCGACCCGGCCATCAACGACATGCGCTACTTCATCAACACCACGTTCAACTATCCGACGATGGCCGAGGCCTACCGCGTCGCCGCCCACAACGGCCTCAACCGGCTCGCCTGATGAGCAATCCGCTGGGCTATCCCGACGAGGTCTGGCGACGCTTCCGCGACACGCCGCGCGCCGGTCGCCTGGCGGCGGGGGTGGCGGCCGAGGTCGGCACGCCGGCGGCGCAGCTCCGCCTGCGCCTGGAGGTCAGGGCGCGGGCCGGCCGCATCGAGGACGCCGTGTTCCAGGCCCGGGGCTGTCCGTACACGATCGCGACCGGATCCTGGTTGGCCGACTGGCTGGTCGGCCGCCGCACCGACCAGCTCCTCGTGCCTGCGCTGGATGAACTGCGCAGCGCCCTTGAAATCCCGGAGGATCGCGCCCACTGTTGGATCATGGCGCAGGACATCCTGCGCGATCTTCACCGTCATCTGAGTTCTGGCACCTGAATCCCATGAGCCTGCAGCTTTCACCGTCCGCCGCCGCCCGCATCCAGTCGCAGCTTGCCAAGCGTGGCAAGGGCCTGGGCCTGCGCGTGGGCGTCAAGAAGTCGGGCTGTTCCGGCTTCGCGTACACCATGGACTATGCCGACGAGGTCGCGGCCGACGAGCAGGTGTTCGAGTCCCACGGCACGCGGCTGGTGGTCAAGGCCGAGCACCTGCCGATGCTCGACGGCCTGATCCTCGACTGGCAGAAGAAGGGCCTCAACGAATCCTTCAAGTTCGTCAACCCGAACGTGAAGGCGCAGTGCGGTTGCGGGGAGAGCTTCGCGGTCTGATAGCCGCGGGGCCGGGGCGCTCCGGGACGATCTCCCACGGCGCAAGCAGCGGGCCGCGCCTCCATCGACGGCCGCCGCCGGTACAATCCCGGCATGCGCCAATACCTCGATCTCATGCGGCACGTGCTCGAGCACGGCACGCCCAAATCCGACCGCACCGGCACCGGCACGCGCTCGGTCTTCGGTCACCAGATGCGCTTCGATCTCACCGAAGGCTTCCCGCTGGTCACCACCAAGAAGCTGCATCTCAAGTCCATCCTGATCGAGCTGCTCTGGTTCCTGCGCGGCGATACCAACATCGCCTGGCTCAAGGAGCACGGGGTCTCGATCTGGGACGAATGGGCGGACGCCGCGGGCGAGCTGGGGCCGGTCTACGGCCGCCAGTGGCGCGCCTGGCCCGCCAGCGGCGGACGCGAGATCGACCAAATGCGCCTGCTGGTCGACCAGATCCGGGGGAATCCGGATTCGCGGCGCCACATCGTGTCGGCCTGGAACGTGGGCGAACTCGACAAGATGGCGCTGGCGCCCTGCCACGCGCTGTTCCAGTTTTATGTGGCGGATGGCCGGCTGTCCTGCCAGCTCTACCAGCGCAGTGCCGATATCTTTCTCGGCGTGCCTTTCAACATCGCGTCCTATGCCTTGCTCACTCTGATGGTCGCCCAGGCCTGTTCGCTGGCGCCGGGCGACTTCGTCTGGACGGGCGGTGACTGCCACCTGTACTCGAATCACCTGGACCAGGCGCGCGCACAGCTGGAGCGCGCGCCGCGGGCGCTGCCCCGGATGACCCTCAATCCGGAGGTGAAGGACCTGTTCGCCTTCCAGCCGGGCGACTTCGCGCTCACCGGATACGACCCGCACCCCCACATCAAGGCGCCGGTGGCGGTTTGAGGGACGTGACGGACGCGGGCCCGCCGACGCTGAGCCTGATCGTGGCGATGGACCGCAACGGCCTGATCGGTCGCGGCGCCGATCTGCCCTGGCGCCTGCCCGCGGACCTGGCGCACTTCAAGCGCATGACCCTGGGCAAGACCGTGCTGATGGGTCGCAGGACCTGGGACTCGATCGGCCGTCCGCTGCCGGGCCGGGACAACTGGGTCCTGAGTCGCGATCCGGGCTTCGCACCTGCCGGTGCCCGGATATTCGACTCGCTGGAGGCGGCGTTGGCTGCGCACGGGCAGGGCGAACTGATGGTGATGGGCGGCGCCGACCTGTACCGCCAGGCCTTGCCGCGGGCCCGGCGCCTGTACCTGACCGAGGTCCTCGCCGCCCTGGAACCGGCGCCCAGCGGCGACGTGCATTTCCCGCCTTTCGATCGGACGCGCTTCCGCCAGATCGGGAGCGAGGCGCACGAGGCGGATGAGCGTCATCCGCACGCCTTCCGATTCCTGACCCTGGAAAGGGACTGAGACACCGCCTCATGCGGCGCGGTGGGGCCGCGTGCTACAAGGGCGCACCTCATTGCCGGTGGATCCCTCATGTCGGAACTCAAGGGGCAGTTCGAACAGGCGCAGAAGGACGTCAAGACCCTGACCAAGCGCCCCGTCAACGAGGACCTGCTGGCGCTCTACTCGCTGTTCAAGCAGGCCACCGAAGGCGACGCCAAGGGCGCGCGGCCGGGCATGTTCGACATGGTGGGCCGCGCCAAGTACGACGCCTGGTCCAGGCTCAAGGGCACCAGCGCCGAGCAGGCGATGAAAAACTATCTGGGCGTGGTCGACAAGCTGCTCGGCCGATAGGAGCCGGGCCTGCATCGCCGGACACGATCCGGCAGCGGCTTCACCCTGGCGCTGTCCGGATCCCCAAGGCGGTGACGATCACTCCCCGACCGGGATGCCGGCGGCCATGCGTCCCACCCAGTCACGCGCGAACTGTCGCGCCACGCGGCCGGAGCGCGAGGCGCGGCTGAGTGCCCAGCGCAGGGCGTGCTTTTCGACCTGCTCGTTCCAGGTCGTGTGGCCGAGGGCGGACAGGTGCAGGCGCACCGCGTCCAGATACTGCTCCTGGCTGAATGGCAGGAAGCTCAGCCAGAGCCCGAAGCGCTCCGACAGCGAGATCTTCTCCTCGGTGGTCTCGCCGGGGTGCAATTCGCCTTCCTCCCAGCGATATGCCTCGTTCTCGCACGCCAGCTCGGGGACGAGGTGCCGGCGATTGGAGGTGGCGTAGATCAGGACATTGTCCGCCTCCTCTTCAAGGCCACCGTCCAGCGCCGTCTTGAGCGCGGTCAGCCGCGCATCGCCGGCGGCCACGCTGAAATCGTCCACGTAGAGGATGAAGCGCTCGGGCCGCGTGCGCAGCGGCGCCACCACGTCGGGCAGGTCGGCGAGGTCGTGCGGATGCACCTCGACCAGGCGCAGGCCCTGGGGGCCGTATGCGTCGAGCATCGCCTTCACCAGGCTCGACTTGCCGGTGCCACGCGCACCGGTGAGCAGCGCATGGTTCGCGGGCAGGCCGCGGACGAACTGCAGCGTGTTTTGTTGCAGTGCAGTTTTCTGCCGCTCGATCCCGCGCAGCGCGTCCAGGCGGATCCGGTGCGGATGCGCGATAGGCTCGAGCCGCCGGTTGCGCCAGCGATAGGCAAGATCATTCATTGCAGGGGGTCGTATGCTCGGCAGGAAAATGGGGACGTGACGCTTGGCCGGCTCGTCCACTACAATCCGCGCCCTCGCGGGCAGCCTCCGCGACGGTGATGTAGCTCAGACGGTTAGAGCGCGGCACTCATAATGCTGAGGTCGGTGGTTCGATTCCACTCATCACCACCACTCGGTGCCAGGCCCGCGGGTGATCCCGCGGGCCTTTTCGCATGCGCGGATCCGCTCCGGCCAGCGACATCGAAAACCCTTGCCCATCGGCGCGGACGATCGCCGGCAACCCTGCAAAACAAGCAGTTTTCGCGGCGCGATGTTGTTCTGTATTGCTAAGGATTTGCCCCTATCGCTGAACACTACCCCTTCGGGTAGTGTTCGCTCGAAGTCGCCGGCCTGTAATCTGCGGAAAGAGCGCGCACCCCTAGACGCGCAATCATTACGTTCGGACATCCCCATGTACCGAAACGGACGAGGAGATTAATGAAAGCACAAGAATGGTCCGGGCGGCATTCCGCTCCTATGGCTGCTTTGCGCCCTTTTTTTAGTCGGTAATCTGCTATGTACTCAATGCGCTTCCGTATTGCCCGCTGGGTCATCCGCAACCGGATGTTCAGCTGGGCAGTGTTCATCGCCATCACGGTCTTCTTCGCCATCGGCCTGAAGGACGTCAAGCTGCAGACGATCTTCTCGGACCTGCTCCCGAAGGATGAGGCGTTCGTCCAGGTCTACGCGGACCATCCGAACTTCGGTAATCCGCTCACCGTCACGGTGATGCTCAAGCGCAAGGACGGCGACATCTACAACGCCGAGACCCTCGCCAAGGTGTGGGAGCTCACCCGCGACATCGACTTGTCGCCCGGCGTGGACCACGACCAGATCCTGTCGATCGCAACGGAAAAGGCGCGCTACGCCGAAGCCACCCCGTTCGGCATCGACATGCGTCCGCTGATGGGCGACTACGTGCCCAAGACCCCGGAGGAGATCGCGGACTTCAAGACCCGCGTCGACAAGTCCCCGGGCGCGCGAACCTTCCTGATCTCGCGCGACGAATCCGCAACGCTGATCAACGCGACGTTCATCGAGCAGCAGCTCGACTACGGCGTCGCGTTCGACTTCGTGCAGAACCTGGTCGTCAATGCCCGTGACGAGCATCACGACGTGTACCTGGCAGGCCAGCCGGCATTGACCGGCTGGGTGTACTTCTACCAGGAGCAGATGACGCACATCTTCGCGATCACGCTCGGCCTGATGATCATCATGCTGATCGTGTACATGCGTAACGTCGTCGGCGTGATGACGCCAATCATCACCAGCAGCGTCGCCGCCATCTGGGGCTTTGGCCTCGCCGGCTGGCTCAAGATGCCGATCGAGCCGCTGCTGATGGTCGTGCCGCTGCTGCTGGTCGCGCGCTCGTTCTCGCACTGCGTGCAGTTCACCGAGCGCTTCTACGAGATCTTCGCGCACGTGAAGGATCGCGTGCAGGCGGCGGAGATCACCATGGGCGTCATGATGGCGCCGTCGATCCTCGGCATCTTCACCGACATCGTCGGCGTGTTCCTGATCGCCCTGGCGCCGATCCCCGCGATGGAGCGCTTCGCCCTGTTCGCCGGCATGTGGTGCGTCTGGCTGATCCCGACCGGCGTGATCCTGATCTCGCTCCTGCTGGCCGCATTGCCGGCGCCGAAGAACGTCGAGGACCTGGTCGGCGGCCATGGCAAGAAGGAAAGCTGGTTCCAGAAGGGCTTCCAGGCCACGCTGCGCTGGGTCGCCTCGCTGTCGTACGGCAAGAAGGCGCGCTGGACCGCTCCGATCATCCTCGTGTACGGCATCCTGGCGATCTACACCGCGTTCCAGATCAAGATCGGCAACCCGGTGGAAGGCAGTGGACTGCTCTGGGATGACTCGGAATTCAACGAGTCGATCCGGCAGATCAACGCCAACTTCCCGGGCGTCAACACCCTTGAAATCGTGGTCGAGGCCAAGGATCCGATAAACCCGGACCGCGTCGCCAAGCTGGCGGACACCTACCTGACGTCGAAGAAGATCCAGACGATCCTGGAGAACGGTGAGTTCCCGCCGCGTGCCACGCTCTCCTACGGCGACTACCTCGGTGAAGCCCAGCGCCTGTTCGCGGGCGGCAATCCGAAGTGGGTGCCGGTGGATCCCACCGATAGCGCGGTCAGCGCGGCCTCGATGGTGTCGCTCGCCGGTTCCAGCCCGAAGGCCTACTCGCACGTGACGGACTTCGAGCTGCAGCATTCGACCGTCTCGCTGTGGTATGCCGACAACAAGCAGGAGACCGTCGACGCGGCGCTGGCCACGGCCAAGGCCGCGGTCGAAGAGGTCGGCATCGACCATGAAGCGTTCACCATCCGTCTGGGTACCGGAACCATCGCGCTGCAGCAGGCGATGAACCGGGTGGTCGACCGCTACCACTACGTCATCATCGCCTGCCTGTCGCTGTTCATCGGCCTGGGCTGCAGCTTCGCGTATCGCTCGTTCCTCGCGGCGATCATCCTGCTGATCCCGGTGAACCTGGCCAACTTCACGCTGCAGGCCACGATCCACCTCATTGGGATGGGCCTGGACATCAACACGCTGATGGTGGCCGCGCTGGGTGTCGGCGTGGGTATCGACTACGGCATCTACCTGCTGTCCCGAATCTGCGAGGAGTACCACGCGCAGGATGAAGACTGGGGCCGCGCGATCACCGCGTCGATCACCACCACCGGCAAGGCGATCATGTTCACCGCCGTGATCATGCTGCTGGGCATCATGCCGTGG
>CAMLNE010000123.1 GCA_946481265.1 uncultured Panacagrimonas sp.
CCGCTCAGGACCGGCGCTTGCGGCTGGTGCGCCACCACATCCAGACCCCGCTGATCGCGAGCAGGATCGCGGCGAGCCCCACCGTGTTGACCACGTACACGCCGCCACGGCCGAAGATCGCGCCGCTGTGGGCGTCCACCAGCACGTGCTCGAGCGTCACGTAGGGCCGCGAGAACGGCATCAGCTGGTCGCGCTGCGCTTCCGGCAGATCGCTCGCCACCGACCATTCCACCTGCGCCGGATCCACCGGCGTCCAGCTGTTGCCGCCGTCGGCACTCTGGAAGGCATCGAGCTCCTGCACCGCGATGGTTCCGGGCGCATCCTTCACGCGTCCGATGCGGCGCACTTCGTCGACCGGAAGAATGGGCGAACGCAGTTCGTCGTAACGCCCGCCGTCGAGCGTGAGCACGGCCACGTGCTCCGCGTTGGCCAGGAACAGCAGCGGCTCCTGTCCGTTTGCGCCCGCCACCAGTCCCAGCGGCTTGTTCACCGGCGGCGTCACGGGTCGCGCGTCCAGCACCGTGCCCTCCGGCGTGACCGCCAGCCAGTGGCCATCGGCGACGAAGCCCGACTGCGGTGGCACCGGCTCGAGGCCGTACAACCACATCACCGGGCTCCAGTAGATGCGATCGGTGTCGTATCCCCAGCTTGGGCTCTGGTTGATCAGGATTCCGCTCAAGCCCAGCCATCCCATGAACAGGAAGGCGAACAGCCCGACGCGGCGGTGCCAGTCGCGCAGGAGGATGTTGAGATTGCGGCGCGGCTTGACCGCGACCGCCACCGGGCGCGGCGCAGGCCACACCGCCACCGGCGGCCTGGCCTCCACCGCGCCTTTCGCGCCCAGGATCGGATTGACGTCTCCCATCGGATCACCCCGCGAGCTGGTCGAGTGCCAGCGCGGCACGCGCCATGCGCTGCATCATCTTCACGGAGTAGGTCGCACCGGAGATGTTGTCCACGGACCGGTCGATGTCGGGCCCCGCGGCCCTGGCGCCCGCGATCTGCTGCAGGAACGACGGCTGGCCCACCTGCTCGCCGCGCGACTCGCGGTAGACCAGGACCTTGGCGCGCTCGATCGCGGCATCCTTGACCACGAAGCCGCAGGTGGTCGGCAGGTAGCCGTCCTTGCCGAGCTCGTCGAAGATCCACACCGTCCTGCCGTCCGCCCGCCAATAGCGCATGCGTGCAGGCAGCGGCTGGATGAGCTGCACCGGCAGGCCGGATACGGCCACCGACTGCGCGACAGGTATCTCGGCGCCGAAGGTCTCTTCCAGGAAGACCTCGGGCTTGATGTTGAACTTGTAGAACTGCTCGAGCCCGGCGGCCGCGCCGCGGCCCGCGAACGCGCCGAAAGGAAGCGCCAGCAGCGCGCGCAGCACCGAGCGGCGTGAATGGGTGGCGGCCAGGGCGGCCGGCGGTGCCAGGGGGGCGGCGATGCCCGCATCCACGTCGGCGTCCGCCGCCGGGCGCAGGAAAAAGCGCTGGATGTTTTTCATGATGGTCTGGATTTCGGGTTGGGGCCTGATCGCGCTGGGAGGGATCGGGCGGTTCTGCCCTGCGGGGCCGCAGCTTTCGGGAACACGGCGATGCAGGCAGCATCCCCCGTGTTCCCGAAGCCCGGCCTTCACGCCGATCCCGGCAGCGTCGTCATGTCTGGACTTCGCGCTCGCGCACTCAGCGCGTCACGATGTCGTCGGTGAACGGCGCGAGCGCCGCGATCACCTGGTTGCAGGTCCAGTAGTGCAGGTTGATGCGCTCGCAGGCGTTGTAGGCCGCCTCCACCACCGCGTTGAACTGCTCCATGTTGATGTTCAGGTCGGCGTGGGCGGCGGCCATGCTGGCGCCCTGGTACTCGTTGGGACCGCCGAGCACCAGGGTCTCGAGCTGCGTGTTGAGCAGGATCTGCCGCTCGGGATTGCCGAACTCCTTGAACAGGTGGTTGATGCGCGTGTCGAGCATGATGAAGTGGAACAACGCGACGGCCCACTCGTGCACGCCTTCCTTGCCACCCCAGAGTTCGAGGGTGTTGGCGGGGATGCCGGGGATCGGCCGGGTCTTCTCCTCGGCGGCGTAGGCCGGGGCGATGGCCATGCCCCACAGCAGGCAGGCGGCCAGCGATGCGGCGGTGACACTCTTGCGGTTCATGTGAGTCTCCATGGTGAGGTGATGTCGTTGCAGCGGGGTCCAGCGTGCGCACCGCCACGCCCGGCGCTCAGAACGTGAGGTGGGTGGACAGGTAGAAGCCGTGCTGATCGGGTGTCAGCGTGATGTTCCCGAGCATCGCGTAGGCCACGACGAAGGAGATCCGCTTGTTCGGTGCATAGGCGAAGAACAGGTCGTACCAGTCGTCCTCGTGCTGGGTCAGCGTGTCCTCGAGGTGGTCCAGACTCACGCCGGCGACTTCGGTGACCGGTCCCAGCACATCGTTGATGACACCGACGAGTTGTCCGGTGCCGATCCCGTTGAGGTTCACCCCCACGTTGTCCAGGCTCTTGCCGTGCTGTGCGTACTCGGCACCGAAGGCGGTGTTCTTCGACACCAGGGTCGCGATGGACGCCTCGAAGCGAACCTCCTTCTTGTTGTCCTTCTTGCCGCTCCCGCCCACCGTCCGGTCCTTGTAGCCAAAGCCCGTCAGCCCGGTCTGGTTGGCCGAGGTGTAGCGCGCGGTCAGGTTGACCAGCGTGCTGAACGGAAAGTAGATCTTCGTGGCGCTGACATAGGCTTCCCAGTCCTTGCGCTTGGCGGCCTGCAAGGTGGTCAGCAGATCTTCATTCTTGTTGTCCTTGTAGAAGCCGCCGATCGCCACCTGCGGGATCAGGCTGTCCGAGGTGTAGACCGCGTCGCCGAACAGGCGAAGCTTGGCGCCGAACACATCCATCTCGATGGTCGTGTTGAACGCCCCGATTCCGGTGTCGCCGACGACGCCCGGCAGCAGGCCGGCGATCAGACCCACGGTGTCGAACGTGCTGCCGGTGGGCAGCGTGCTGCGCGTGTACGAGAGCTCCAGGCGATCGTAGAAGCCCACCGAGGCGCCGTAGGAATTGAGGCTGTAGTTCGGCAGGTGCGTATAGGTGTAGTGCAGGCTGCCGTTGATGCCATCGCGCGTGCCGTAGCCGTTGATCACGGCCCAGGGCGTGATACCGCCGCCGCCGGCGCCGTCGATCGACGCCACGCCACCGGTCAACAACACCTTGCCATCGTTGTAGAAGCCCGCCGCCGCGTTGCCACTGAACAGGCCGGCGGCGAGCATCGCCGACGCCTTGAGCAAACCACGGGCACGCGCCCCACGCTTGTTTCGCTTCATCGCCCCAACTCCTTGGTCTTGGATCTCTTGGATTTGTCGAAGTACAGAAAAAGCACGCCACCCCTTCCGCGAGCAGTTCGCTGACTCCCTTGTCAGGCACGCGAAAAACACAAAAAAAAACGTCCACGCATTGGCTCGATCCGAGCCAAGCACGTGGACGTTGGTGTCCGGCTGATCCGGCAGCACTGCCGGATCGGTTACCGCCGTGATTCCGTGTCCGGAGTCACATGGCCGGAATTGCAAACGCTATGCCAACTCCGGTTCGCGGCTGCTCATCGAAGCGGCAGGACGCGTCCACATCACGGCCGCGCCCGGGCGAAGCGCGGCAAGGGACACGCGCGAACAAGAGCGCAGGCCGCGCTTTCCATCGGTGAGCGGGCGCGTCCGCAGCATGATCGCGCTCGCGCGCTCCCCGTTCCGATGCATCCGCACCCTGACCGCGGTTCGCACATGGTCGACGCGCTGCGCCAGCGCCCTGTTTCAGTGCCGCGCCCCAGCGCGGGGCACGACATCCCCGGATCAAGGCCTGAACCGGCTGGCATGGCTGTTGCGCATTCGTTCCCGTGCCGTCTTCGAGCCCAACCCGGAACGGCGGGCGTCACCCGTCATCGCCGACGGGTGCGCCTGAAGGACATCGACGTCCACCCGCTCGCAGGAGCCGGTGGATTTTTTTTGCTTCGAGACCGGGCCGACGCATCGGCACCCGGTCCGCCACCCATGAGGATGCTGATGAACACCCACGACAATGCGACGCCTGCCGGATATCGATTCCGCCTGACCGGCCTGGCCGTGCTGCTGGGCCTGGGTCCCGCCTGCGCCCTGGCGCAGGACGACAATCGCTTCTACCTCGCGCCGATGGCCAGCTACGTGCTGTCGGACAAGGATCGCGACGCCGATGACGCGCTCGGCGGCACACTCGCGGCGGGCGTGCGCCTGTCCAGGAGTGCCGAGTTCGAACTGCGCGGCGCCTTCCTCAAGTACAAGGGCGAAGACGACACCGGCAGCAGCCGGATCGAGGGCGGCGGCTTCGGCGTGAACCTGTTCTTCAAGGGGCCGGGCGGGCCGTACGCCCACCTCGACGTGATGGGCGGCGACCAGACCCTGTTCAACATCGGGCTGGGCTGGGACTTCCTGTTCTCGGATGCCTTCGGCATCCGCGCCGAGGCGCTGTACCACGCGCAGTCCAATTCCAGCGACGACGCCCACGACGAGTACAAGGAGCCCCTGTTCAATCTTGGGGTGCGCATCCCGTTCGGCCGCGCGCCCGAGCCGCCCCCGCCGCGGACGCCGGCGCTGGCGGCCGCCCCGCCGCCACCGCCGCCGGTCTGCAGCGACGGCATGGACAACGACGGCGACGGCCTCGTCGACTTTCCCGCGGACCGCGGCTGCCGTTCGGCGGACGACGGTGACGAGACCGATCCGGCTCCTCGTTGCGCACCGCCGATCCCCGGGCAGGCGATCAGTCTCGAGGGTTGCGGCGTCGGCGACGTCATCGTGCTGCGCGGCGTGAACTTCGACTTCGACCAGGACAGCCTCACGCTCAACGCCCGGCACATCCTCGACACCGTCGCCGTCGCGCTCGACTCGCGTCCCGACGTCAAGGTCGAGATCGGCGGTCACACCGATGGCAAGGGTTCGGATTCGTACAACGCCGCGTTGTCGGATCGCCGGTCGAGGACGGTCAGGGATTACCTGGTCGCCAAGGGCATCTCCGCCGCGCGCCTGAGCACGAAGGGCTACGGCGAATCGGTGCCGGTCGCCAGCAACGACACCGACCAGGGACGCGAACTGAACCGTCGGGTCGAGCTCAAGCTCATCGAATCCGCGGCCACCGCACCGGCGACGCCCGCGTCCGCGACGGCGCTCCCGTCGGCAGCGCCGATGGCGCCGCCCGCGGATGCCGTCGTCGAGGCACCGGCGGAACCGACGGAACCGGCGGCAACGGTCGCGGACGGCATGTCGGTGGTGATCGACAACTTCGCGTTTGCGCCGGCAAGCCTGACGGTGCCGGTCGGCACCACCGTGACCTGGACCAACCAGGACGGCTCGAATCACTTCGTGAAGTTCGCCGATGCCGGCAGCGAGCGCCTGAAGCACGGCGCCGTCTACACGCGGAGCTTCACCGCCGCCGGCCGCTACCCCTACCAGTGCAGCCTTCATTCCGCGATGAGCGGCGTCGTGATCGTGCAGTAGGACGCCGCGACGACACCCCCAAGCAGGCTTCCGCCGCCGCCCGGACGCAGCGTCCGGACGGCGGGCACTGCCTCGATCCCGCCCAGGAGCCGACATGCCCGATGCCACGCTGTTCCCGTTTCTCGACACCGCGATGCACCTGATCGCCGTCCTGGCGCTGTGTGCGATCCCGCTGCTGGTGTCGATTCCCTGCCTGGACCGCGCTATGCGACGGCGCGCTTCGCGCGCCGCGGACGCGGCGGCGCGGCCTGCCGATCGGGGTCCTCGAGCAGGCGCTCGCGCAGCCACCGCTGCACCGGCAGATCCTGCGCCTGGCGATGCCAGAACAGGTGCAGCTCGATGGGCGGCAGCTCCATCGGCAGCGGCAGGATGCGAAACCCCAGTGCGGCCCGCAGCGGCAGCGCCTGCTCGCGCGGCATCGTGAGCAGCATCCCGGACTCGGCCACCACGCGACACGCCGCCTCGTAGTTCTGGCAACGCAGCGCCACGCGGCGCTGCAGCCCGAGCCGCCCGAGAAGGAACTCTTCCATCGTCGGCCCGACGCGGCGCGACGACACCGCGACGTGATCCGCCGCCAGGTAGCTGGCCACCGTCAGCCGCCGGGGACGCGCCGAGACCACGCACAGCCGGTGCTGGCGCCAGGATGTGTGCACCAGTTCGGCCTCGGTCGGCCGGGCAACATCGATGCACAGGTCGATGCGCCCGGCGGCCAGATCGGCCCGCAGGGCGCCGCGCTCGAAGCGCACGCTCGCCAGCACCGCCCGCGGCGCGGCCGCGCGCATCGCGCGCATCAGGCTGGGCAGCACCATCGGCTCGAGCTCGTCGGCCATCGCCACCGTGATCCGTCGCAGGTCACGCGCCGGATCGAAGCCTTGCGGCCGCAGCGCTTCCTCCAGGCGCGCCAACGCCGCCTGGATACCGGGCGCGAGCTGGTCGGCACGCGGCGTCGGCACGACGCCACGGCCCTGGCGTACGAACAGCGGGTCATCCAGGCGATCGCGCAGGCGCGCCAGCGCGTGGCTGACGGCCGACTGCGACAGGGACAGCAGTTGTGCGGCGCGGGTCAGGTTGCGCTCGCGGTAGACGATGTCGAACACCGCCAGCAGGCTCAGATCGGTACGCCGCAGCCCCTGCTGGTCATGAATATCTTTCATATCCAAGGATGCAGAATGATCAGTTCATGAATTGTATGCCGCCGCTTAGGATGATGGCTCCCAACGAGGACAATCATGGATTTCGAGCCCAGCCCGCGCAGCAAGGATTACGTGAAGCGCGTCCGCGCCTTCATGCAGGAGCACATCCTCCCGACCGAGAAGCAGCACTGGGCCGGGATCCACGACGCCCGCCACGGCGGTGACTGGCGCGAGTGGAAGATCCCGCCGCGCGTGGAGGCGCTCAAGGCCAGGGCGAAGGCCGAGGGGCTGTGGAACCTGTTCCTGCCGGACGCCGAATGGGGTGCGGGCCTGTCCGTTCTCGAGTACGCGCCGATCGCCGAGGAGACCGGTCGCAGCCTGATGGCGCCGGAGATCTTCAACTGCGCGGCGCCCGACACCGGCAACATGGAGGTGATCTGGCGCTACGGCTCCGAGGAGCAGAAGCAGCAGTGGCTGCGTCCCCTGCTCGAAGGCGAGATCCGCTCGGTGTTCTGCATGACCGAGCCCGACGTCGCGTCCTCCGATGCCACCAACATGCAGGCCACCGCCGTCGTCGAGGGCGACACGGTGGTGCTCAACGGCAAGAAGTGGTGGAGCAGCGGCATCGGCGATCCGCGCTGCAAGGTGGTCATCTTCATGGGCCGCACCGAGGACGCGAGCCGCGATCGCAAGCACCAGCACTCGATGGTCCTGGTCCCGCTGGACACGCCGGGCGTGGAGATCCGGCGCATGCTGCCGGTGCTGGGCGACTACGACGAGCCGCATGGCCACGGCGAAGTGCACTTCACGAACGTGCGCCTCCCGCTGTCGGCCATCATCAAGGGGCCGGGCATGGGCTTCGAGATCGCGCAGGGAAGACTGGGACCGGGGCGGATCCACCATTGCATGCGCGCCATCGGCGCGGCCGAGCAGTCGCTGGACCTGGCCATCGAGCGCGGCATGAGTCGTGTCGCCTTCGGCAAGCCCCTGATCAACCTGGGCGGCAACCGCGAACGCATCGCCGACGCCCGCATCGCCATCGACCAGTGTCGCCTGCTGACGCTCTACGCGGCCTGGAAGATGGACAAGGTCGGCGCGCTGGCCGCCATGACCGAGATCTCCACCATCAAGGTGGCCGCGCCGCTGATGCTCCAGCAGGTGGTGGACATGGCGATGCAGATCCACGGTGCCGGTGGGGTGTCGCGTGACTTCATGCTGTCCGCGTTCTTCGCCCAGGCGCGCATGCTGCGCCTGGCCGACGGCCCCGACGAGGTGCATCGCGGGGTGATCGCCCGCATCGAACTGGCCAAGCGGGGCCATCGTTGAGGGCACGGGTATACGACCGGGGCCCGGGCGGGTTCTAGCGTGTGCATGGCGACGCGTGCGCACCATCGGCGTGCGCCGGTCGGAGCGGGGTCATCGGACACCAAGGGTATTCACCGCAAAGGCGCAAAGGAAAAGAAAGGACGCAGAGAAAAAATGAGTCGGGATGGCGTGGAGCCGGCACCGCTCATTTCGCCGCGTGCTTTCCCTCTCTTCCTCGGCACCCAAGGGCGAAATGGGTGGGGCATCTGTGCAATGTCCGGCCGTCTGCGGTCCCTGTGCCCTTATCTTTTTCCTTTGCGACCTTTCTTTTTCCTTTGCGCCTTTGCGGTGAAGACCTCGCAGCGCGCGCATAGCGACGCGGGCGCACCACGCCGGGCCGTTTCCGGCCCTTGCGACCTTTCTTTTCCCTTTGCGCCTTTGCGGTGAGATCTTTCTTTCTCCTCCAAGCCCGCCGCGAGCAAGCCCGCGCCTACAGCGGCGGGAGTACCGGCATGTCCCGGCGCGGATCGTCGGCATTGACCAGGCGGTCGCGGCCGCTGCGCTTGGCCTGGTAGAGCGCACGGTCGGCGCGCAGGATCAGGTCGGTGGCGATCTCGGTGGAAGCGTCTTCCTGCGAGGGACAGGCCAGCTGCACCAGTCCGCCGGAGGCACTGACCACGGCGCTGGTCGACGAGGCGGCGTGCGGGATGGCCAGCTCGGCAACGCCGGCCCGCAGCTTCTCGGCCAGCCAAGGGCCCGACGCGAGCTGCGCGTCGAACCACACCGCGGCGAATTCCTCGCCGCCGATGCGCGCGCAGAAGTCCTGCGGACGGCGCATCGCCTCGCCCAGCCAGCCGCCGACGCGGCGCAGGCAGTCGTCGCCGGCCGGGTGGCCGTAGTGATCGTTGTAGTTCTTGAAGTGGTCGACGTCGAGGATCATCAGCGCGATGTTCTTGCGCTCGCGTGCGGCCACCCGGATCAGGTGCACGAACATCGAATCGAAGTAGCGACGGTTGGGCAGCCCGGTCAGCGCGTCGTGGGCGGCCTGCTCCTCGAGCTCGCGGCGCTGGCGCCAGTTCTCGCGCGCCGAATACTCGAGCATGTAGGCGGCGATCACCGCCAGCAGCAGGATCATCCACATCGAGATCACGTCGTGGAGCGCTTCTGACGAATAGGCGAAACCGTGCAGCTGCATGATGCTGGCGATCAGGATCAGCGCCAGGGCCCAGGGCAGCAGGTACTTGAGACGCAGCCGGCCGAGCAGGCAGGTGCCGGCCACCGCCAGTGCGGCGAAATCGTGGGGCACGGAATAGCCATGCGCCGGCCCGATCACCTGCTGGAAGCTGAGGGCCATGACCGAGGCCATCATGGCCAGCACGGTGGCCGGCGCCGACCAGCGACGCAGCGGCGCCCACCAGCTCATGGCCATGGCGAACAGCAGCGCCGGGACCTGCACGCCGAACTGCATCGTGCGCGAGAACGCGACGAAGCTCTCGGGGATGTGCAGCAGGAAGCGGTCGTACAGCGGCGTGGTGCCGGCCAGGACCAGCCCCATGGCCAGCAGGACCATGCGCGGCCCGCGTGCGGAGGCTTCGTATTCGAGGCGGAACTGCGCTTCCTCGTCGTACCCGAACCGCAGCCATGCCAACTCCTGCGCAGCGAGCACATCGGGGCTCTGCTCGGGCAAGTTGGGATCCGACATTCGGCCAGCGGCTGCTTGTCCGGAGCGGCTTGTCGTTCGAATTTCGACTCCGCATTGTATCGATCACGATATTCGGGAGTCGGACGGACGTGCGCATCGGCATCGACCTGGGCGGGACCAAGATCGAGGGCATCCTCATGGGGGCGGGCTCGCGCATCGTCCGGCGCCTGCGCATTGCCACTCCGCGCGACGACTACCGCGGGCAGATTGCCGCCATCGTCTCCCTCGTCGACCAGTTGCAGGCGGCCTGCGGCGGTCGCGGACTGCCGGTCGGCATCGGCCATCCCGGTGCCATTTCCCGCGCGACCGGCCGGATCAAGAACGCCAATTCGACCTGCCTCAACGGCCAGCCGCTGGCGGCCGACCTGGAAGCCGCACTGGGCCGGCCGGTGCGCATGGCCAACGACGCCGACTGCCTGGCGGTGAGCGAACAGGCCGACGGCGCCGCGGCCGGCGCACGCAGCGTGTTCGCCGCCATCCTGGGCACCGGCGTCGGCGGCGGCATCGTGCTCGACGGCCGCCTGCTGTCCGGCGCCAATGCGATCGCCGGCGAATGGGGTCACAACCCCCTGCCCTGGCCCCGCGCCGACTGGGACGAGGTCCCCGGGCCGGCGCACTGGGACGGGCGCCGGGGCGCGATCGAGGCCTGGCTGTCCGGCCCCGGCCTGGCCGCCGACCATGCCCGCTCGGGCGCAGGGGAACTGGCTGGCGAAACCATCGTGCAGCGCGCCGAGCAGGGAGAGCCTGCCTGCGTGGCGACCCTGGCTCGCTACGAGGACCGGCTGGCCCGCGCACTGGCCAGCGTGATCAACCTGCTCGATCCCGAGGTGATCGTGCTCGGTGGCGGCCTGTCGCGGATCGGGCGCCTGTACCGGACGGTGCCGGCGCTGTGGAGGCAGTGGGTGTTCAGCGACCGGGTGGACACGCGCCTGGTGCCGGCCCTGCACGGTGACTCCAGCGGCGTGCGCGGGGCCGCCTGGCTGTGGCCCGAGTCCGGGTCCGGGTCCGGCGAGAAACGCGGGCTCAGTTGAGCACGCGGTAACCCCGCCCGCTCAAGCAGTTGCGCAGGACCTGTTCCTTGTCGTTCT
>CAMLNE010000124.1 GCA_946481265.1 uncultured Panacagrimonas sp.
CGGCCTCAAGGCGGATTTCCAAAAATACTACATTAGCGTTAGCCAGCCGGAGCTCGTTGCAAAAACTCAGAACGCCATTCTATCCGTAGCAGCGAGCCTTTCCATCACCAATGAAACAGGTGCGGATCGACGCCTGAGCCCGCGCCTCGCAGGGCGTTCAGTGCACCGCCTCAGCCATGAATGCCCCGCCCGCGGCGGGGTCATTCCAGACAGGAATCAATAATGATCAAGGTCACGTTTATCGAACACAACGGCACCGTCCGCAGCGTCGAAGTCGCGGAGGGCACGTCGATGATGGAAGCAGCGGTTGGCAACCTGGTGCCGGGCATCGACGGTGATTGTGGCGGCGCCTGCGCCTGTGCCACCTGCCACCTGTTCGTCGAGCCCGAATGGCTGGACAAGCTGGCGCCGGCAGAGGACATGGAAAAGTCGATGCTGGAACTCGCCGAGGGTGGCGGACCCGGGTCCAGATTGGGGTGCCAGATCAAGCTCTCCAAGGCGCTCGACGGCATCGTGGCCAGAACGCCGGTGGGTCAGCACTGAGAAGAGGACCTGAATTCTTCTACTGCCGGGCGCAGTAGAAGAATTCACAAGATCTGAAATCTATTGCTTGCGAGGGTCAGCGGCGTCGAGCAGGCGGCGCGCGATGATCAGTCGCTGCATCTCGTTGGTGCCTTCGCCGATCGCGAGCAGGGGCGCGTCCCGGTAGAGCCGTTCCACCCGCACTTCGCGCGAATAGCCGTAGGCGCCGTGGATGCGCAGGGATTCGGCGGCGTTTTCCATCGCGGCTTCGGTGGCGAACAGCTTGGCCATGCCCGCCTCCAGGTCGCAGCGCCGTCCGGCGTCATAGGCGCGGGCGGCGGAGTCGACGAGCAGCCGGGCCGCCTGCACGCGCGTGGCCATGTCGGCGAGCTTGAGCTGGATCGCCTGGTGCTCGCAGATCGGCTTGCCGAACGTCCTGCGCTGCTGCGAATAACTCAGCGCCTCCTCGTAAGCAGAGCGCGCGACGCCCACCCCGCGCGCGGCGACGTTGATGCGGCCCAGCTCCAGGCCGCCGAGAATCTGCTGCAGTCCGCGGCCCTCGACGCCGCCGATCAGGCGCGCGGCCGGAATGCGGTAGTCCTGGAACAGCATCTCCACGGTGTCGATGCCGCGGTAGCCCAGTTTCGGCAGCTTGCGCGGCACCGAGAAGCCCGGGCCCTTCTCGGCAATGAACAGGCTCATGCCGCGGTGGCGCGGGTCGGCCTTGGGGTCGGTCTTGACCAGCAGCGCGAAGCAGTTGCCACGCAGCCCGTTGGTGATCCAGGTCTTGGCGCCGTTGACGAGGTAGTGCTCGCCGTCGCGGCGGGCGACGGTGCGGATGGCCTGCAGGTCGGTGCCGCAGTCCGGCTCGGTCAGCGCGATGCCGCCGCGCAGCTCGGCTTTTGCGAAGCGGGGCAGAAAATATTCCTTCTGCGCTTCCGTGCCGAAACGCAGCACCGCCGAGGCCATGATCAGGTGCGAGTTGATGACGCCCGACAGCGACATCCACTCGGCCGCGATCGCCTCGATCAGCCGCGCGTAGGTCTGCGCGCCGAGCCCGAGTCCGCCATAGGCCTCGGGAATGATGGCGCCGAACAGGCCCATCTCGCGCATCTGCTCGACGATGGCCTCGGGGTACTCGTCGGCCTGTTCGAGAGCGATGGCCACCGGCCGCACTTCGCCCGCGAGGAAGCGCTCGATTGCGTCGATCAGCGCACCGTCGTCCTTGGACCCATCGTCGTTGCTCATATCAATCACATCCGGAACACGCCATAGCGCTGCTCGGCGAGGGGCACGTTGGCCGCGCAGGACAGCGCGATGCCGAGCGCGTTGCGCGTATCGAGCGGATCGAGCACGCCGTCGTCCTGGCAGCGCGCGGAGAACCACAGGGTGCTGGTCTCACGCTCCGATTTCTCGCGCGTGCGCTTGCGCAGCTCGGCCACTTCCTCGTCGCCGGCCTCGGGACGATCACGGCGCAACTGGCGCAGCTTGACGTCGGCCAGCGTGTTGCCCGCCTGCTCCGGTCCCATCACGCCCATCTTGGCCTGCGGCCAGGAGAAGATCATGCGCGGGTCCCAGGAGCGGCCGCACATGCCGTAGTAGCCGGCGCCGAACGCGCCGCTGGTGACGACGGTGAGCTTGGGCACTTCGGAGCCGGCCTGCGCCATCAGCATCTTCGCGCCGTCCTTGGTGATGCCGCGCTCCTCGTACTCGCGCCCGATCATGTAGCCCGTGGTGTTCTGCAGGAAGATCATCGGCGTGCCCATCTGGTTGCAGAGCTGGATGAAGTGCGCGGCCTTGAGCGAGCTGTCGGAGAACAGCACGCCGTTGTTGCCGAGCAGGCCCACCTTGCAGCCCCACAGCCGCGCCCATCCGCAGACCAGGGTCGTGCCGTAATTGGGCTGGTATTCCTGGAAGCGGCTGGCGTCCACCATGCGCGCGATCACCTCGCGCATGTCGAACTGGGTCTTGTAGTCCACCGGAACGATGCCGTACAGCTCGCGTGGATCGTAGTAGGGCGCCTCGGCATCCACCCAGTCGAAGTGTTTTTTCGGCTGCGAGAAGCCGGAGACGATGGCGCGGGCCAGGGCGATGCCTTCTTCCTCGCTGTCCACCGGGTAGTCCGCCACGCCGGACACCGAGGTATGCATGTCGGCACCGCCGAGCGCATCGACCGTGACTTCTTCGCCGGTCGCGGCCTTCACCAGCGGCGGGCCGCCGAGAAACACCGCGCCGGTGCCGCGCACCATGATGGTGTGCTCGCACAGCGCCGGGATGTACGCGCCGCCCGCGGTGCAATGCCCGAGCACCACGGCGACCTGCGGAATGCCCATCTTCGACAGGATGCACTGGTGGCGGAACACGCGGCCGCCCATCACGTACACGCCGGAGAGGTCTTCCAGATAGCCGCCCGCGCTGTCGCAAAGGTGCACGACGGGCAGGCGGTTCTCGATGGCGATTTCCAGCGCGCGCACGATCTTCGGCGCCGACATCGGATACCAGGCGCCGCCCTTGTTGCTGGAATCGTCGGCGTGGATCATCACCTCGCGGCCGCCGACCACGCCGATGCCGGAGATGACGTTCGCGCCCGGCGCCTCGCCGTTGAACTGATCGTAGGCCGCGATGCTGGAGAGCTCGAGAAAGGGAGTGCCGGGGTCGAGCAGCAATTCCAGCCGCTCGCGCACCAGCAGTTTCTTCTGCCGCCGCAGGCGCTCGATGTCGCGTTGCGGGCGTTCGTGGCGGATGCGTTCCTGCAGGGCCTTGAAGTCGCCGCAGATGCGCTGCATCGCCACGCTGTTAGCGCGGAACGCGGCCGAGGCCGGCGATATCCGCGTTTCGATCCGCTGCATCATGAGGTGGCCTCCGCCTTTGCCGCGAAGCGAACCAAGGTGGCCTTGACCGGCACGCTCTGTCCGGGCACGCACAGCACTTCGGCGATCTCGCCGTCGTGCGGCGCGGTGATGGTCACTTCGAGTTTCATGCTTTCCATGGTGATCAGAACCTGGCCGGATTTCACCGTCTCGCCAGCCTTCACCTGCACGGTGAGGATGGTGCCGGGCATCGGCGACAGGGCGCTGTCCGCACCGCCGCGGCCGCTGGCGGCCAGGAGGTCGAGCGGGTTGATGCGCTGGAGCGCGTGCGTGCGGCCGTCCAGGTGGATCCAGACCTGATCCCCGTGCTGCGCGATCAGCGCTTCGCGCCGCGCATCGCCTGCTCGCACGCGGTAGCGGCCGTCGCCGAGCGCCTCGATGGCGCAGTCGAAGCCGCGTTCGCCGGTCTGCAGGTGCAGGCCGCCGGGTGTGCGTGTCAGGGCGCAGGCGTGCTGCTCGCTGTCGATGGCTAGAATTTTTTTCATGGTCGATTATTCAGTTGCGCCAGCCGCCCATCGCAGCGTAGATGGCCGGCACCGACGAGGCGGCGTCGACCCATTGACGGTCGTTCAGTGCCGCAGCGGCCAGCAGCAGGTCCAGGGGCAGGACCTCGTCCTTGCCGGACAGCACGGCGGACTGCTCGTCGAGAAACGCGGTGCTGTAGTCGCCGGCCCCAAACAGCGGGTGAGCGAGCACGCGATCCAGGTAGGCCGTGTTGGTGGTCACGCCGAGCAGCGCGGTGTCACGCAAGGCCTGGCGCGCGCGCGCAAGGGCCTCGCGGCGATCACGGCCATGCACGATCAGCTTCGACAGCAGGGGGTCGAAGTCCGAGCCCACGCGCTGACCTTCGTGCACGCCACTGTCCACGCGCACGCCGGGGCCGCTGGCCTCGCGCAGCAGGTGGATGGTTCCGGTGGCCGGCACGAAGCCCTGCGCGGGGTCTTCCGCGCAGATGCGCAGCTCGATGGAGTGGCCTTGCGTGGTGATCGCGGACTGCGCGTAGCCGAGCGCCTCGCCCTCGCAGACGCGCAACTGTTCGGCCACCAGATCAAAGCCTGTGACCATCTCGGTGACTGGATGCTCGACCTGCAGGCGCGTGTTCATTTCCAGGAAATAGAACTCGCCGCCGGCACCGTAGATGAACTCCACCGTGCCGGCACCGACGTAACCGGCCGCGCGCGCGATGCCGGCCGCGGCCTCGCAGATGTCGGCGCGCTTCTCCGGCGTCAGTGCCGGTGAGGGCGTTTCCTCGATGATCTTCTGGAAGCGCCGCTGCACCGAGCACTCGCGCTCGCCGAAATGCACGACGTTGCCGTGGCTGTCGCCGAACACCTGCACCTCGATGTGCCGCGGACGCTCGACGTAACGCTCGACGAACAGGCGGCCGTCGCCGAAGTAGCGCTCGCCTTCGCGGCGCGCGGTGGCGAGTTCGGTTTCCAGCACCGCCGCGTCGCGCACGATGCGCATGCCCTTGCCGCCGCCGCCGGCTGCGGGCTTGATCAGGATGGGCAGGCCGACGGCGAGCGCACGTTTTGCGAACGTGGCCGGGTCATCCGCCTCGACGGCGCTGGGTGCGACCGGGAAGCCGCGCTCGACCACGAAATTGCGCGCGCGGATCTTGTCGCCCATCAGCTCGATGACCTCGGGCGTTGGGCCGACGAAGCGGATGCCGGCCTCGGCCAGACCGCGCGCGAGGCGCGCGTTCTCGGACAGGAAGCCGTAGCCCGGATGCACCGCGTCGGCGCCCCATTCGCGCGCCACGCGCACGATCTCGGCCACGTCGAGATAGGCCGCCACCGGTGTCGCGCCGTTGATCGTGAGGCAGGCGTCCGCGAGGCGCGGCGCGATGCCGCCTTCCTCGTCCGGGTGGCGCACGATGGCCGTGCTGATGCCGCGTGCGCGCGCGGTACGCAGGATGCGGGCGGCGATCTCGCCGCGGTTGGCGACCAGCAGTCGCCGTATCGGTTGTGGGGTCATTCAGTCTTCAGCCCGGCGGGCACGGGAACGGGAAAGTCGAGCAACATCTGCGCGTAAGCCTTGCCCTGGGGATCGATGCGGATCGAGGCCATGCCGCCGCCGCCGAGCGCTTTTTCCAGCAGGAAATTCAGGCCCAGGACACCGGGCATGTCCCAGCGATGCACCGGCCCTTCGGCGCGGTGCGCAAACCATTTCGCCACCGCTTCGGCCGTCAGCGCCGCACGGATGTAGGGCAGGTAGTCGGCCTTGCGCGCGAGGATGCCGATGTTCGCGGAGTCGCCCTTGTCGCCGCTGCGGCCGTAGGCGAGCTGCACCAGCGGCACCAAGCGTGTGCCATCGGCGAACGCCTGCGCCGTCGGCAGCGGTCCGCCGATGTCGGGGAGCTTGGCGGGATCGAAAGGCAGGCCGCTCATCTGCGGGCAGGCCAGGTCCTGGCCGTCCAGTTCCAGCCGCACCGGGATCTTCGATTTCGGCCACAGGTAGGAGAACAGGCGCACCACCGGCTGCACCTTGGGACGGCCGCCGAGGAAGCCGGTGATGCCGGGCGAGGTGGCCAGCGCCATCGGCGCCATCTCGCGGGAAAAGATGTCCAGCGCATCCTTGTTCGGGTGACGCGCGCCGATCTTCACCATCACCTCGCGCGGCTGCACCCGCGCATGCGGGCCGTAGGTCGCTTCGGCACCGAGCACCTCGATGCTCGTTTCGCTGAAGTCTCCCAGGCTGCGCTCGGCGAACAGACGCCGGCAGCGCGCGAGCAGCGCCTCGGCGGTGCGCGTGCCCTTGGTCGAGGCGTCGATGCCGCCGATCATGAACAGGGCGGTGGCGCGGAAGCCGTCGAGATAGGTCGCGCTGACCTTGCAGTGTGGCGTGGGTGCGCTGCCCCTGGCACCCGCGACGCGCACGCGCTGCTCGCCGACCTGTTCGAGCGTCACCTGGGTGAAGTCGCAGTTCACGTCGGGCAGCAGGTAGGCGCGCGGATCGCCGATCTCGTAGACCATCTGCTCGCCCACCGTGGACGGCACGATCAGGCCGCCGGTGCCCGCAGGCTTTTCGATCGCGAAACTGCCGTCCGGCGAGCAGTCCGCGATGGGAAAGCCCATGTCGTCCCAGCCTTTGACGAGATGCCAGTCGGTGTAGTTGCCGCCGGTGCACTGCGTGCCGCATTCGATGATGTGGCCGGCCAGACTGCCCTGGGCCAGCTGATCGTAGTCGTCCTGCTTCCAGCCGAAGGCCTGGATCAAGGGGCCGAGCACCACCGCGCTGTCGACGCAGCGGCCGGTCACGATGATGTCCGCGCCGGCTTCCAGCGCGGCGGCGATGGGGAAGGCACCCAGATAGGCATTGGCGCTCATGAATTTTGCCGGCAGCGCCTGGCCGGAGAACATCTCGCGCGTGCCTTCACCGCGTGCGCTTTCCGTCTGCGGCAGCAGGTCATCGCCCATCACCGCGGCGATCTTCAGGTCCACGCCCTCTGCCAGTGCCGCCTGGGCCAGCGCTTCGCGGCAGGCGGCGGGATTGACGCCGCCGGCATTGCTCACCACCTTGATGCCGTGCGCCTTGATCTCCTTGAGCAGCGGCCTGAGCGTGGTTACGAAGTCCGGCGCAAAGCCCGCGTTCGGATCCTTGGCCTTGACCCGGATCAGCAGCGACATGGTGACTTCGGCCAAGTAGTCGAAGACCAGCACGTCGATGTTGCCCTTGTGCACGAGCTGGGCGGCGGCGTACTCGGTGTCGCCCCAGAAGCCCGAGGCGCAGCCGATGCGGAGCGTCTTCATACTCATCGTGTTCAGTATGAGCGCGGCAGGCCGAGCACATGCTCGCCGATGTAGTTGAGGATCATCTCGTTGTTGACCGGCGCCACGCGCATCAGGCGGGCGAAGGGCCACAGCGTGACCACGTCGTAATCCTGATCGAAGCCGTAGCCGCCATGGACCTGCAGCGCAATGTCCACCGCCTCGTCGCAGGCCTCGGAGGTGAGCAGCTTGGCCATGTTCGACAGCGGGCCGGCATCCTCGTCGCGATCAAAGGTGCGGGCGGCTTCTAGCATCACCAGGCGCGAAGCTTCGAGATGCGCCTTGGCGCGCGCCATCGGATGTTGCAGGCCCTGGTAGCTGCCGATGGGCTCGCCGAACGGCGAGCGCTCTTTCGAGTACGCCACCGCCTTGTCCAGCGCGCGATTGCCTAGGCCCACGGCCATCGAGGCCAGCACCAGGCGCTCGGTGTTGAGGCCGTCGAAGAGGTACTTCATGCCCTTGCCTTCTTCGCCGATCAGCGCGTCCTGCGGAAGCTGCGCATCCTTGAAGAAGACCAGGTACTGGCTTTCGCCGAGCACGTCGATGTTCAGGCGCTGGAACTCGATGCCCGGCGTGTGCGAATCCAGGATGAACAGCGACAGCCCGCCGCGCGGCTTGGCCGGATCGAACGCCGAGGTGCGCGCGATCAACAGCATCGACGTCGATTCCTTCGCGCCGGTGATGAACACCTTGGAGCCGTTGACCAGCCAGCCGCTGTTGTTCTTCGTCGCCGTGGTTTGCAGGCGGAAGGTGTTGGTGCCGGCATTGGGCTCGGTCACGCCGAAGCACATCTTGCCCTCGCCGGTGGCGGTAGGCGTGACGAACTTTCTGATCTGCGCCGGGGTGCCGTGCTTGATGATCGGCATGCGCGCGAAGCTGCCGAGCACGAAGAACAGCGAGATGATGCCGGCGCGGCCGGTGACCTCGTTGAGCATCATCAGTTCGGACAGGCCGCCGCCGCTGCCGCCGTATTCCTCGGGCACGGTCAGACCGAGCAGGCCGGTTTCGGCCATCGCGTCCCAGAGTTTCTGCGGGAACTTCTTTTCCTTCGCGCACTGCAACCAGTACTCGCGCGAAATGCCGCGGGTGAGCCCTTCGGCAGCTTCGCGGACGGCAGCAACAGATTCTTCGCTCATGGAATGCTCCTGTTCAGGAAAAATTCAAGCCAGTTCGAACTGCGGAATCTTGAAGCCGCCGCTGCGGGTCTCGAAGCAGACCTTGACCTTCATCCCGATGCGCACGGATTCCGGATCGCAGTTGAGGACGTTGCTCATCATCTGCGGACCTTCGTCGAGCTGGATGATGGCCATCACGAACGGGCAGTCGGCCTTGAACGCCGCATACGGCGGCTGGTACACGACGGTGTAGCTGAACACCGTGCCCAGCCCGCTGGCCTTTTCCCAGAGGGGGTCGGGCGAGAAGTCGAAGGGGCTCCAGCAGCGCGCGTACATGAAGGGCTTGCCGGTGCCGCGGCAGCGCTGAATCATCAGCTCGCCGCGCTGCGCGGCGTCCCAGTAGGGCTTGCTGTGGGCGTTGATTTCGGGGATCGGCTTGGGGTTGACGGCGGGGTTGCTCATGACGCGCTCCCGAGAACGAGGGTGGCGTGCTCGGACATCATTCCGCCGTAGCAGTGGACGACGCCGAGATCGGCTTTCTTCAACTGGCGTGCTTCGCCGGCAATACCCATGATCTGGCGTGCCGCTTCCACGATCATGGTCTGGCCGGAGGCATCGCCGACGTGGCCGAAGGACATCAGCCCGCCATAGGTATTGACCGGGAATTCGCCGCCCGGCGCGGTGCGACCACCAGCGAAGAACGCGCCGCCCTGGCCCTTGGCGCACAGGCCAAGATCTTCGGCGTAGATGATCGGGTTGATGCTGAAGGAGTCGTAGAGCTGGGCGAAGTCCATGTCCTTGGGTCCGACACCGGCCATGCGGTAGGCCTGCGCCGAGGTGTCCTTGGAGCCGAGCGTCGTCAGGTCATGTGCCTGGCTGATGCTGGAATGGGTGTGCTTCTCGCCGAAGCCGTACAGGAAGCAGGGCCTCGATGCGTAGCGCTTGGCGATCTTCGGCGACACCACCAGCACCGCCGATCCGCCTTCACTGGGCACCGAGCAGTCGAGCAGATTGAACGGGTAGGCGATCGGGCGCGAGGACAGCACCTTCTCGATCGTCAGCCGCCCCTGCGGGGCCATCAGCGCATCCGGATGCAGCAGCGACCACTCGCGCTGGGATACCGCGACCTGCGCGAGTTGCTCGCGCGTGGTGCCGAATTCGTGCATGTGGCGCGTGGCGTTGAGCGCGAAGATCGGCGGGATGTAGGTGCCGTACGGATACTCGAACTCGGGATGGCTGATGAGCTTGCTCATCATCTCGGCCATGCCGCTGCCCACGTTGGGGAAGCGTCCGGCACCCAGGCAGAGCACGGAATCGCAGAGTCCGCGCTCGATGGCCAGAGCTGCGCGGATCAGCATCAGCGCGTAGGTGCCGCCGCCGGCATTGATGGTCTCGCTGAAGGTCGGCTCGATGCCGAGTTCTTCCGAGATCTTTTCGTGCGCGAACACATCGGTGCCGTCGGCCGAGGCCATGCCGGCCGGCGCCGACAGCAGGCCGCCGATGTCCGAGGGCCGCAGTTGCGGCCATTCGCGCAGGAACTGCGCGATGACCTGCCGGTACATCTCCATGCCGTTGTAGTTCGGGTAGCGTCCGGGCTTCATCTCGGACACGGCGACAATGGCCGCGAGTGGTTTCATGCGCAGGTTTTCCGGTGCAGTTGACGACTGGAATTCATTGGTAGCGTCCGACGATGGAAATGCCGACGACGTTCTGGTGCGGGAACCCACCGAGGTTGTGGGTCAGGCCGTAGCGCGGGTTCTTGAGCTGGCGCTCGCCGGCGCGGCCGAGCAGTTGCAGGTACATCTCGTAGACCATCCGGATGCCGGACGCGCCGATGGGATGGCCGAAGCACTTGAGGCCGCCGTCGATCTGGCAGGGAATCTTGCCGTCGGCGTTGTAGAAGCCGTCCATCACGTCCTTGATCGCGCCGCCATCGGAGGACAGTGACAGGTCCTCCATCGTCACCAGTTCGGTGATCGAGAAGCAGTCGTGAACCTCGAACATCGAGATTTCATCGCGCGGCCGGGTGATGCCGGCTTCGGCATAAGCGCGCTTCGCGGCGACGCGCGTGGTGTGGATGTAGGAGCCGTCCCAGTCGTTGTAGCCGCCTTCGGACCCATTCGACAGCGCGAGCTGCAATGCCTTGATCGTGACCATCTGGTCGGGATGCTTGCCCAGCGATTTTGCAATCTCCGGCGTGGTGACGATGGCCGCAGCCGAGCCGTCGGACACGCCGCAGCAGTCGAACAGGCCCAGCGGCTCGGCGATCATCGGCGAGGCCATGATGGTGTCGCAGCTCACCGGGTGGCGCAGGTGCGCCTTCGGGTTCTTTGCGCCGTTGGCGTGGCTCTTGGCGGAAATTTCCGCGAGCGCGCGCTTGAGCACATCGCGCGG